>JANNFW010000772.1:0-13893 GCA_031380235.1 Rhodoferax sp.
GAGGGCTGGAGTCTTTCTTGCGATTTCAATTCGGCCATTGGCGTGCAGTCTATCCTGCGGCGGCACTGAACGTGATTTCCCGGACGTCCATCAGTGCGTGGTCGCCTGATTCGCTGGTCAACACGCGCTGGCCCTGGCCAATCCAGACCTCAGGCCGCAGCTCGTTCCACTCAGTCTTGCGCGCAAGTTGCACCTCACCGCTGCTGTTAAGGTGCGATCCGTCGTAGCGCGTGGGAATGAGTGCAAGGGCTTCGCCGCCGTTCTCAAACTGCAAATTGGCAGGCAACCATACGCAGTCACGCAAGTCTTCTGGCGTCTCAATTTTGACCTGCGCCAGGCGCGCGAAGGGCACCCAGTAGTAACGGCCATTCACGTAAGCTTCCAGCACAGGGCCCAGGCGCATGTCGGCATCGGCCAGCCATTCAAACGGCTGGCCATCAAGGGTGCCCTGGCTTACCGGCGCATCGTTGAACGCGCGTGCGCGCAGTTCCTCAGCCGCAGTAGGCTCACCGCGCCCACTGCGCAGCAGGGATTCGATAAGTAGCGCCAGCCATTCATCGGGTTGACCGAACACCATTGGGGTGCGTTTGCCGGCAAACACGTCCGCCCGCAGCCCTTCGCAGCGGATGGCCTCACCATACATCTGCTTCATAGGGATTGCCAGCGCATCCAGCTCAGCCGCGACGGTAAGTTGGTTGAGGGCGCGCTCCCACTGGCCGGTCACGCACATGAGTTGCGCCAGGAAAACCCGCAGCTTGGAATCGGCGGGTTTGGTGCGCACCTCGGCGCTCAAAGCCTTGAGTGCGGCGGCTGGGTCGGCGGATTTGAGGAGTTCGGCGGCGGTCATGTGTGCTTAGATCCGTAGTCTTCGAGAGTTTTCATGCGAGGCATTAAGATTCGGCAGTAGTGGCACTAGCCGTGCTACTGCGCCGTAGTCCAATCATCGTCGAATGATTTCGGCGCACCCCGCTGCCCAACCTTGGTTTGCGGCGCCGCTTCGATATGGATACGGCGGAACGCAAACTCAATGATTTCGACAGCACCCGTGTTGGGAAGTGCACCGCCGAACATCAAAGTGAAGGTTCTGACCCGCGCTTCTTTCAGTTCAAAGTGGAACATGGGCTGTGCGTCCTTGGAGTTATCGCCACCAGCCCGGTAGCTATCCAACACCACCGTCAGGCTCTCGTTGTTCATGAATGCATTCATGAGAGACGCGCTGGAGGAATCACTGCTTCGCACCACGCGCATCGCCGAGTAGCGCCTACGCCCTGTTGCTGACCCACTCGCGCTGTCAGTAGGGCTGCCTGCGGAGAGGTAGTAGCCGACGATGGCATGGTACAGGCCACCGCTAGCGTGCTGGCGCTCGGATTCGCCTTTTACCTCACCCTGCTTTTCGCCTGTAACCTGCATGTGGGTATCGAACTGTCCGACTTTTGTGCCGATTAACTGCAGGGTTCGCAAGGCCTCTTCCATGTCCATCACTGCTGCATCAAGGTACATAACTACTCCTTTTTTCGGATAGGGTGTTCACTATTTTGTGGGCCTCGAATTGAGAAGAATCCATATCTCGTGCAACCCTGCTGCCGCAGGTGAGGAAGGCCCCCCCCTCTTTTTCTCAATCTGCGACACCCTTCGAGTGAGCTGTAGGGCCATGAGCCGTGCCGCCACGGTGCGGTAGGCGTTTTGGTAGTCGTGCCGCAAATCTTGAGGCCCAAGTGGCGTGCCGGTGAGCACGGAAAACGCGCCTCCAGCCGAGCGCAGCGCAATGCGACCGGGCTCAACCGGCGTTGGAACCATCAAACCGGCGGCACATTCAAACGCGACTGCCCTAATGGCCGCAAGTCGCGTTGCAGATATCTCGCACACAATGCGCGCCTGCACGTCCTCTGACCAATAGACTGTCACGGGGTTCCATGCTTGAATGACGCCAAACATCGGCTCGAACGGGTCGTCGCAGGGTTCCAAAAGCACGTCAAACGAACTCGCCCAGTTGCTCTCGCTCGCAGCAAGCCAGCCAGTCCACTGCTTTCCTTGAACCACCCGATCCAGCAATACGCCCAGTACCGCACCATTCACCGTTATTTGAACCAGGCGCCCAGAGGCCCATTCAATCGAAAACCCCCTTGCCGCCACCCCAGCCCTTCGCTTTGCAAGCTCGGTCAGGGGCAGCAGCAAATAAGCCGCGTGGGCGCTTTTCTCTAAGCCCACGTTGGGTGAACGGCCTTGATTTTGATTCGCTCCCGACGGTGGTTCATCGCCACTGGCCTCCAGCGCGCGGGTGCCCTCCAAAGTGGCTTCAACTAACTCTAACGGTGGCCAAAGTACAGTCGGGAACACGTTTATCCTAGGTTGCTTGAACGTAAGACGCTTGGGCTCCGAGGATTTTGAAAACCGACAGAATGGCTTTCATGTTTTCAGCGTGGATGGGGATTCCCAACGTCTGCTCGATCCAGCCCCCAAGCAGGGTTTTAGCGTATTCGCTCGTCAGACTTTGGCGCTTGTGAACCAGTCCCAGCCTACCCGCCCGGTAGTGGTAGGACGAAATCGCATGGCGGGACGCCACGCCTGACAGGCCCCCTTGGGCCTCCATGCCAAAGCTCTCGCACAGCAAGATGCGCTCTGGCATGCCCAGTTGGGCAATGAATGTAGCGGCGGCACTGGCCACCACTTCCGAATTCAATCCATACTCAACGAGCGTTGCATCCAAATCCTCTTGCGTTTCCATTTTCTCCTCAAGCTGGCTTTCCGTGATTTGGTCGCCAATAGACACTTTTCGCCGGAAAGAACTGGCCCTTGTGCAATCGATCAGATAGCGGCGAAAGTAGGCGCACAAGGCAAACGAGCTGGATGGTGCGCTGTGACCATCGTCAGAGATGTCAATTCGATCCACATCATGATCACGCCCCTGTAGACGCAAGACTTTGCAGTAAATGAACTGTGCAATCAGCTCCTGTCGCCCTTCCCCTAGCACCTGCAACTCAGGAGGATTGGAGTGTTCCAATGCCCTGCTAACAAGGTCGTACATCGTGCCAATTTCCTTGGCAGTCAGCGAGTGTCTTTGACGCCATAGCGCAGTCAGTATGGTGCATTCGCGAGTATCAAGTGCCTCTTGCATTCAGTGCTCCCCTAAATTTATCCAGCCATGTTCTGGTGAATATTTGTGATCGAGCAGAATTTCCAAAATAAGAAAAAGTCAGTTCAATCTTCACCGTTCTCACATTCCAGACGACTGCCCGAATGTATTTTTTCTGCGGCATCGGACATTGATACTAGTTCCAAGTTGATGAAAATGTAAAGTGATTCTCACAATTGAAAACGTTGTTGGACGTGAAATTTTGCTCAGAAAAAGCAAATCCCGCGCGGACAAAAAATGCCCCAAGCTGGCCTCTACGACACAGCAAGCGCAAAACCCGGTTCGAGTCCCGCTATTGGTCGTCTACGCAAAAGTCCTCAGTGGGCACAAGGCATTGCGCGTCTCCAAGCGTGCTGCCGCCCACCCCGCGTGTCTTGCCAGCCAAGACCGAGGCTGCAGCGACCTTGAGGCCACGCGGCAGCAGGAGCCACAACTGACCCCGCTCCTTCATACGTCGTGCCTGAGTCGCTGCTTGGAGGCCGTCGCCGAAGAAATAATCAGCCCTGACCGCCCCGCGAATAGCACCACCCGTATCTTGTGCAATCGTCAGGCGGCGCATGGGAGTTCCATTGGTTGGATTGCGGGTAGAGACAAATACGGGGTAGCCTAATGGCGTACTGCGCGGATCCACAGCGATGGATCGCCCAGCCGACAATGGCACGCCAAAGGCGCCGACTGGGCCGCCAGTTTTATCGGTAGATTCGCGGAAAAACACGTAACTGGGGTCTCTATTGCCGCTACCGGCGGCGGCGCCAAGTTTTTGCCCTGGCACGGCGACAACGCCTGACGTGGTTGGTTTGGCCAATTTGAAACCACGCGTGCGAACCGCGCCGTCGTCGCCATCGTTACCTTCGTCGTCGGATTCCAGCTCAACACTGAGGCCCCTGGTTTTCACCCGATTTTTCCCGTTACTTGCCACAACCAGGGTGGGTCGGAACGGGTGTCCGTTCTGTTCGGCGTAGGCTACTCGCATGACCTCGCCTCCCTCGCGCATACGAATGCGCCCGGAACCTTGCACCTGCATCTCATACAAAGCGGTTGCACTGTCCACAAAAGCCAAAACCTTCGCATTGGGAGCGCCCAAGGTTTCGATCTCTTGCCGCGTGTAGTACGTTTGCAGCTGCTTGCCATTGACTCTAAGTCGAACCTTGCGGTCTAACGTGTCAAAAATCAACGAGGACATGTCCACCACATAGAGCCCCGCTCCTCCGATATCTTTGGTGTTTAGATTGGTTTGCAGAACAACAGTTCGCCCCTCAATTCGGGCTGCCATAGGGCCAGTTCGTTGAGCGGCCGGAACCTTACGCGCGTCCAGGTAGAGCATGTCGTCCGGCTGCCCGTAGACTGGGTAGATGAATGGGGCGCCATAGCGACGGCTGCCATTGATCTCCGGTTCAAAATAACCTGTTACGACGCCGTCGGTTTTCCGGTCATCGTCGCGGATTTGGTAAGCCGCGAATTCGCGTTCATAGAAAGCGCGGATAGCCCCAGTGTTGCTACCGTTTACTTGGCGCGCGCGACCGCAAAGATCGCGCCACTCTGGACCACGGGCCTGCAGTACTTTGCAACTCTCAAGAAATGCCGGCCAACTTTCGGCAAAATTATCGGCACCCCATCCGGGGACGCTGTCGAAACTGGTTGCGGTGTAATTGGCCAATTGGGTTGAAAAACTGGTGGCCTCCCCGGCAGTACTGGTGCCCGCACTTCCTGCCGGCGTATTTTGCTGCTCGGGCGGTTGCACGTTGATTGATGCCGCCGCTGGCGCTTCACCAGGAATCTGAATAATTTGCTGAGGCCCGGCACAGGCTGAAAGCAAAGCCACTGACACTGCGGCGACGATGGTCGCGGCGTGTAGGTTTTTGATCTTCATCTGAGACTCCTAGATTCAGTGTTATCCAAAAATTGGGGCGAGGCAATAGCTAACCGATTATTTTTCAACTATTTTGAAACTCGCTGCGCCGTAGTTGTCGGTGCAGGGCGCGCCACCTGGGCAAACGGGCACACCCAGCAGGGGCGGCGGGCCGTTGCCCCGCGCTGACTCTAGGGCTTGCAGGATTTTGGTGGGGAACTGGCCAAACACGCCCTCGTATTGAATGCCAGACGCTTTTAAATCCCGTTCATGTTCACTGACCAGCACGACAAACTCGTCCGTTCCCGGTGGCCCCCCAGCATCCATCGCCCACGATGGTTTTGGCAGAGACAGGGGCGTTCCGGGCTCAATCCGGTTGCGTTTGTCCAGCGCATTTGGAAACAGCAGGAACATGTCACCGCCCGACGACAAAAGATAGACGTAGACGAAGCCCGGTTTGCTGCTCTGTATTTGGAACCCCAGCTTGTCTTTGCCAATCCGGGCTTCGGGTTGGCTGGGCTTTGCGGTTACCTCGAACCCAGGTTTCGCCGAAACCAGCAAACTGCTTAAAGACTGGCTGGCGCTGACGATTTGGGCCGGTGCTGGGGTGGCAGCCGGTGCAGCCTGCTGTGGTGGCGTAGATGGGGCAATGACGGTGGCGGCTCGGGAAGCGGGCGCATTCTTTGCTCCGCTGCTGGATGTTGAATTGTTCGTCCACCACCACGCTCCAGCCGCAGCAATTGCAAGCATCGTGGAGCCCGCTGCCAGCATCGATTTAGAAGTTTTCCTTGCAGACGGCAAAGCAACTGACGCTGGTTTGGGGGCGCTTGATCGATAGGCCGCTGGCTCAGGGGGTCTCGCTGAAATGGCGCGAGCAGGCTGGGCAGCGCCAGTGTTGTTGACGCTCTGCAAGTTCAAGGCGGCGCGAAACTCGGCAACCGACTGTGGCCGCCCCTCGGGCCGAACTGCCAATCCTGAATCCACAGCCGCCAAAATGTGATTGCTGAACCGTTTTTGCAGCTCGGCGTTGCCCGCCAAAGGCACATAACGGTCATTCAACATTCTCGCCACTGAAGGCGGCGGAGAGCGGCCTGTTATGACCACATGCATCACGGCACTCAAGGCGTAAATGTCGGTCCAGGCGCCTTGGGACATGTCTGGCGTCTCGGCATATTGCTCAATCGGCGCGTAACCTGGTTTCAGGATCACCGTGATGGCCTGCGTCATGTCGGTAATGACGCGGCGGGCTGCGCCAAAGTCCAGCACCACCGGTCGGCCGCTGTGTTCCAAAAGCATGATGTTGTCGGGTGCGATGTCGCGGTGATAGCAATTGGCGCGGTGCATGACTGCGAGTGCCTGCGTCACGCCGTCGATGATGCCCAGCAGCCAGTCTTGGTCGATGGCATCCTTCCTGCTTGCCAGCGCCTCCTTCAGAGTTTCACCCCTGTAGCACGGCATGACCATGTAGGTGGTGCCGCGCTCTTGCCAGAACCGGTACACCTTGAGCAGCGCGGCATGGTCAAACTGGGCCAGCAACCGCGCTTCGTTGATGAAGCTGCGCATGCCCATGTCAAACGTCTCCCGATGGCGGCCCGATGAAGGGACCACACTGCCGTCGCTTTGGCGGTTGGCAAGGGAGGAAGGCATGTACTCCTTGATGGCAACCACCCGCTCCAGTGTGTGGTCCCAGGCTTCATACACCACCCCAAAGCCGCCTTGCCCAATCAAGCGCGTGATTTCGAACTCGGCCACCCGCGTGCCAATTGGCAAGAGGCCGCTAGAAGTTGCAAGGCCCCGGTTCGCACTGGAACTGCTAGGCGGCACACCCTGTGTCGCAGGAAATTCGGTTTTCGGGACAGTGGAGAAGATTACCGTGCCGTCTTGTGTAGGTGTGTGCTCACCCGCCTTGCCCGGTGAGATGATGCGGGTGGCATCGTCGCCCCTCTCGGCGGACGCACTCGGCCGTTCACGGGCGCTAGTCTTCTGGGCTGCATTAGACGGCGATGGATCCGTATTCATGGCAAGCCCTGATTTGCAGTTATTGAATTCGCATAGCCGAACAAAACCCCAAATCTCGCTGCACCCGGCAGGTTTGTAACCGTTTCAACGACGCCATGGGCCGCCCCGGCATTGACGCACCAACTGGACATGCCTGCCCCGGGCAAGGCCGACATTGAAGTAAAAGCTACGTCTGTTTCGACTGATTCTTTGCAAACTGAATGCAGGAGTGACTCGAAACCCACAGCGTCCATGTTGGCGTCCAACGCTGTCAAAGCGGCCTTTGCGCTGCGTAGCCACCACTGGTGAATGCCGAGCATTTGGAGTTCACTGGAAGTCGGGTTGCCACGAACCAGCTCGGTGGCTACGGTCACGGGGAAATAGCGGCCTACGGAATCAACGGATGGCATGAGCACACCGATCCACGGGGACGGGCTCATGATGCCTTCTCCCAACGCAAAAAACCAAATCGGTGCCTGAAGATAGTGTGCCAGCCAGTCCTCACGTTCAGCACGCAGCGATTGCAATCCATTTTGCAGCCATTCGTCCCAAATCGCCCGAAAGCGTGGAGGCAAACGCCGCTGGCCAAAATCACCCATACCAGGAAGTTTGCCAAACCAGCCGGGCAAGTCCAAGCCTCGGTCTGGAACTTCAAACAGTTTCATTACAGGCCTTCAGGACAGGAAAACTCTTGAAGCTCTCGCACCCGAAGGGGGCTTTGAACGCTGTTCGTCGTGACTTCGAAGCGCGCGCGCCTGTTCTCGACGTTGAAAGTCACAAGAAATTTTTCGGGGATGCCCGTGCTCTCAAGCTGCGCCTTTTCCATCAACCGAAACAAGGCCCACGGCCCATCAGCGACTTGCCCGGAGGCACCGCTCGTGGACGGGGGGGTCAATTGAATTCTCACCTGGTTGCTGCCTTTAGGCCCGGGCCATTGAACGGCCATGGGCATGATCGGGCCATGGGCGTATTTCACAAGCTGACCGTCGACATCAAGAACGAACTGGGTAATTGTCGCATCCATTTCCAATACTTTGAAATCCAGCCTGATGGAGGGTGTTTTGCCGCTTCGGAAGAATATGTCGCGGATACGGGCTGCGCGTTCGAACTGGGCGAGCGCGGACGCTGACACATTGGCTTGCCCTGCGACTGGCTTGTACCGCCAAGGTTTGGTGCTCGTGTCTACCAGGTTGGCAAGGCGCTTCTGGAAAAAGTCATCCATCATGCCGCCTGGGCCGAAAAACTGTCCAAAATCTTCGGGTAGCGCGTCCCGCGTGCTGCTCGATACCAAAGGATACCTGCCTGCCACCGCGCGGTTGCAAAAATCGGCAAGCGGGCGCAAATCCTGGGTCAAGCTGCCCCGCTCTGCCGCCTGAGCCTGTACAGCACCCGACTGGCTCAGGTTTTCCACCATCGAGCGCATGGGTTCTGGCAGGCGCCCAGCGTCGGCCTTGAGTTTCCCTGCGATGTCAACCGGCGGCATGGGCGAGCGAGACTTGACGGCCGTGTCGACAGCCTGCAAGTAAACATACACATCATTGAACAGCTTGAGCGTCTCCTCAATTGGCGCGGGCTGATTCGGCGATGGCGGTGTCATCTGGCGGCGCAGCGTGTCAAAGTGGTCGTCCACAATGCTTTCGATGCGCTTGCCAGAATCTGGAGTTTTGGCGTTGGTATCGGAGCTGAACAGGTCCTGAAGGCTCTTTTGCGTATTGCGCACGGTCTCCGTGGCTTTGTTCACCGCATTTTTAGCGGCACTGTCAGGCGCGATCAAGGTGGTTTCGCGCACGACTGCCCGAAGAAAATTCACATGCGGAGACGTTGGGCTTGACAGTGTCCGGGCAATCTGGATGTTCTTCTCAAGGCTGGTGCTGCGTGGCAAGCGCACGTCGGCCAGCAGAGCATCCCATTCCTTGACGTAGTTCTCCAGGTAGATGCGCCGTACCCGGTCAGTCAGGGCGCCAACGTCAGCAACAGCGCGGGCTTTGTCTGCAGCGCTGCGCTCCAGGCCCAGCACCCAGGGCTCTTCCAGCGCCATCAAACCCGTCAGTTGCACCACACTCGACTGAAAACGCTTGTGGTAACCGTCGTAGGTAAACATGCCCGGTATGCCATCCGTCAACGGTTTGCCGCTGGCACGTTCCAGCACCAGAGGCGCTGCTGGCCCCGCAGCGCCGGCCACCGTGAAGGGCGCAATGTCAGAGCCAGTACGCAAGCGCTTGAGGCGGCTGAAGATTCGCTGCTCCAAGGGATAGCTGACAAGCAACGCGCGGACGTTGCGGACCAGGTTGTCGTCTTTCGGCAGAGGCGATCTTGGCGGGCCCTGGGCCAGCAGTGCGTCTAGCTGTTCGTCCAAGACCTTGCGTTGCTCTTCAGGAATTCCACGATCCAGGCTGCGGTTCCAGTCCAGCGTGATCCACGCCTTCAGCGCGTCACTGTCAAAGTGCTCGGATTCGTGCAGCATGACGTAGCTTTTGAGAGCTTCATAGGCGAATTCGAGATTGTCTTTTTGGGCGCTGCGCAATTGATCTTCCAGCCGACGTGCCAACTGAGGCAAAAATACGTCATTGAGCGACCGCTGGTGCGCCACCGATGCCGCTGCGTTGATCTTGTCGCCTTGGTAGAGCCCAAGACTCATCAGCCACGGTGGTGCTCCATCGCCCAGAATCGGCGCGCGCCAGATGTCGCGCAGGCCTTGCAAAACGGGGGCCACTTGGGCTGGATTTTGCATGCGCGCGGGCATGGCCGCAAGGCCCTGCCGGGCCGGTTCCACTTGAGCCTCTATCGTTTTAAGATAGTCTAGGTTGCGCACTGCGCTGATCGTCCACCCGCCCACCAGCGCAGCTGCAACCACGCCCATTACCGCAAAAGCGGACAGCCGCAGCACATGGCGACGGCGCTCCCAGCGCATGTCAGCACTGGCCAGGCGCTGTTCAGGAAAGACCACGTTTTGCAGCAAAGAGGTGAGGAAATAGCTGCGCGCACTGGCCTTGCTGGGCGCAAGCACAACATGCTCCAGACCAAAGCCGCGTGCGAGGTTGCCCATCATTCGGTCGATCGGGCTGCCTTCTTGGGTGCCACTGGTGAAATAAACGCCCCGCACCCAGGGGGTTTGAGTGAGCCTGGAGCCCGACAACACCTGGTTCACAAGCTCTGACACCAGCGGCCCGAGTGCGGCAAACTGCACTGGAAAACCAAAAATTGCCGCCCGGCGCACACTGTCCATCTCGTTTTGCATCCGTTCGACCAAGGCGGCGTCAAGCCGTTCTGACAAAAGGTCGAACTCTCTCTTGAAGTCCTGCTCCAGTTGTGAACTTACTTGATCCGCGACCGGAAGGGTAAAGCCCCAGACCTGGGCACGCTGCTCTTTTCCCAGGTTCCCAAAATACTCATTGAAGCCGTGCAGCAAATCGCTTTTGGTCACGAGAATATAGACCGGCAAACGGGTGGCCAGCGTGTTGTCAAGCTCCGTCAGTCGCGCGCGGATGGATGTGGCCAGAGCGGTGCGTGCCTCCACGCCCTGGCTGATCAAGTCGGCCACGCTGATGGTCAAAAACACGCCGTTGAGCGGACGGCGGGGGCGCGACTTTTTGAGCAAACTGAGAAAGCCATCCCAGGCTGTTTTGTCCTCGGTCTGATGACTGTCCTGCGTCGTATAGCGTCCAGCGGTATCAATCAGAACGGCTTCATCGGCAAACCACCAATCACAATTCCGGGTGCCACCGACACCGCGAATTGCACCCGGTCCAAATTTGTCCGCCAGTGGAAATGACAAACCTGAATTCACCAGCGCGGTGGTCTTCCCGGCTCCAGGCGCGCCTATGAAAACATACCAGGGCAGCTCATACAAGTAGCTGCCGCTGGACAGGGACATCCAGTCGCGCCAGCTCGGCTTTTTGCCTGCGGCGTGCATGCGCATCTTGCGCAAGGAAGCCACTGCCTCAGCAAAACGGGTGTTGAGAATCTTTTGCTCGGCATTTTCTGGCTCGTCGGCTTTCGCGGCGGGTGCCTTCATCAATCCGTCCGTCAAGTGATGGCTTGCCCGGCGCGCCCGCCAGCGCGATAACAGCGTGCGCAGAACCACCAACAGCACTACCACGCCGATCAACAATGCACGCGACAGTTCTGACACCAGTGGTGTCCACGTGCCAATCGCCACCAGAGGCCCGATCCACCAGACCAGCAGGGCGATGACCAGCAGTGCCAGAACGGTAAGGAAAACCGGCTGCAGCAGAAAGCCAAACACTTTCCTGATCATTTCTTCACTCCCGCGCCAATGTCTGGGCCTACGTTCTGCTCGGGCGCCAGGATGATGTCAACCCGCCGGTTGCGTGCGCGATTCTCGGCAGTGTCATTGGGTGCCACCGGTTCAGCTTCTGCTTTGCCAATGGCGCGCATGCGGGGCTCGCTGACCTGTGCGACCAATGCAGCCCTGACGCTCTCCGCCCGCGCACTCGACAGGTGCCAGTTGGACGGAAACCGCAATGACCGGATGGGCTGGTTGTCCGAATGGCCAACTACCTGCACATCGCCCTTGACCTGCGCCAGCGCTTCGCCGATGCGCTTCAATACCGGCAGCGACTGGGTGTTGGGCTCGGCTTTGCCAGAGCCGAAGAAACTGTCTCCCCGCAGCCGGATGATGCTGCGGTCGGATTCTTCGAGCACGGTCACCAGGCCCTCTTTTATCTCGGGCTGAAGGAAGCCCGACAGTCGCGGATTTTTTGCGGGCAAGGGCACCGTGGCCACGATTTGCACGTTGGGAACGCGCAGGTTGCTGACGGCGGCAAATGTCGCATCGGACCGGTAGTTGAGGCTCATCCTGAATGCCAGATAAACCAATGCCAGCAGCAATGCCAACAGCGCGCCTACAACCCAAACCGGCACCCCATCGGCAAGCTTTGTCTTTCCGGCTCCTTGGCCGCGCCAATGGGGCGACAGATCGGTATCGGGCTGCGGGCGGTCTTTGCGAATCAGCTCAGCCAGGCGCTGGCGTACCGAGTCAAGCTGAGCCCGGCCATTGTCAAGGACGCGGTACCGGCCTTCAAAGCCCAGCGCCAGCACGCAGTACACCAGTTCGAGCAGGCTGCGGTTCTGCTTGGCATCCTGCGCCAGTTTGGCGAGCAACTGGAAAACTTTTTCGCCGCCCCAAGCTTCGTTGTGAAAATGAACCAGCAGGCTTTGTTTATTCCAACCGGCTTGCGCTCCCCAAGGGGTGTTCGCGACGGCTTCATCCAGCGCGGTGCAAAGGACATAGCGGGATGCAACCACCTGGCCGTTGTCCAACCCCAGCTTATGGGCATCCGCCTCGAACCGTTGTATGGCATGGGTCAAGGACGAGCGCAGCCCGGGAATATTGGGGGGTTGGCGCACGTTGCGCAGGCTGGAGATCAGGCCCAGCAGCGTGCTGGCCGCCGACACCAGTGGGTTCAGTACGGACACCGAGGCCATGTCCAATGGCGCTGAGTCGCCCGTTCGCGGGGATGCCGTCGGCAATGACGACGCCTGCGGACGGTCGTTGCCCGACAGGCGGGGCTTGGGCTTGATGACGGTGCGTTCCGGCTCGAATGCTGCAAACGGGTCTGGGTTGCTCATAATCTAAAACCTCAAAGGCGAATCAGGAGCGAATGGCCCAAAAAGCCAGTTCAAGTCCGGGGAACTCGCCTGCAATGTGCATGGCGACCCCGCCTGACTGCTCCAGCTGGCGCCACAGATCGCTGTTGCGGGTTTCAAGCTCAAAGTAGCTGGCACCTGTGTGAAACGGAATCTGGCGTGGCGCGACCGGCAGGGGGTGTAGCGCGACGCCGGGCAATTGCAGGTTGACCAAGTCGCGAATGCGCTCCACCGGCCCAATTTTGACCTGCGTTGGAAAACGCGATCTCAGGGCCTCTCCAGGCATCGTCGATGTCACTGCCAGCACAAAAGTGGCGTTTCGTTGCAGTTCGACGTCGCTGATGACTGCAACACGCACACCGCGCGTGCGATCATGCAGATCGATGCGAATCGCCGATTGCTCCAGAACCATGGACAGGCTGCGGCGCAAATCGTCCATCAGCGGCTGAAAGCTTGCCGCCAACTCATCGTGGATATAGGGCGTGAAACGTGTCACGCGCCGGGTTTCACCGAAAATGGCCAAATCACCAGCCAGCGACAGCGCCACTTCGTAAAAATGCAGCGGATGCAACAGGGACAGGCGTGCCAAATGGGCAAAGATAGGCTCATTGCGGTTGACCGTCTGCAGCATCAGGAAGTCGGCAATCTCGGACACGCCACCGCTGCCAACCTGGGTCATGCGTCCCGCCAAGGCATCACCGCGTTGCCGTAACAGCCCCCACAGCTCATCCACATAAGACTTCAGCACTGTGCTGGCCGACACGTCCAGCAGTGGCGGGATATGGCGACGATCCATCCGAGCCTGATTGTCGGCACGGCGCTCCGTAATGAGTCCCACACTGAGCACAGTCCAGGCATCTGTTGATTCGCCTGCCCGCATCAATCGGGTATGCAGGTGGCCCAATTGAAGCAGTGCCGACCGCTCGCCTGCGCTATTGGAGTCGGGTACTTCCACCTCCAGCACCCGATGGCGCACCAAGTCTTCAAAAGCGTCCACATCGGCTTCACGCGCCCCTGCGCGGCGCAATGGCAGAGCCAGAACAATAGCCTCTTCCCGCATGTCGGCTGGAATTAGCACCGCCTCAGGCAGCGGGTCAACGCTAGGCATGTCAAATACCGTGCCATCGGCAAAAACGCCGACCGCCCGCACCAGCGCCAATTTGCCCAGCGCCAGTGCGGCCTGATCAATCTCAATTTCGGAAAACCCCCAAGCGTATGGCGTTGTGGTGCGCAGCAGCACATGCCGCACGTGATCGACATGGCGCTCGGTTTGCTGCAGGTGCTGGGGCTGCAGAAGCATGCC
>JANNFW010000796.1:0-2495 GCA_031380235.1 Rhodoferax sp.
ACGAGCACAACGGGGGCTTGCGATTTCGGCGCGCCGTTGTAGTGCAGCACGATAAAGCGCAATTCCTCCTCAGAGCCCTGCGCGACCGACATGAATGAACCCATGCCTAGCTTGGCCACCTGCTTCGGCCCCAACACTTCACATTTCACCTGGGGCAACTTGGCCAGCGACTTGGCCGCTTGGGCCAGCAATGTGGGCGTAGCGTGATTGGCCGGGCGGTTGCCCCACTCTTTGGCGAACTCGATGCCGCGCACGGTTGATGCCGCACGGTCGAACGCTGCGCGCACAGGCACGCTGTCGGCTACCGCCACGGTTAAAAGAGCCAGAGTTCGACCTTCGGGCTTGGACTTAGTCGTGGTGAACACGTAGCTTGCATCTGCGGCGCCCACAACAGCGCAGGCAACGGCTTCGGGCGAGGGCTGAGCGGCAAACACCAGCACCGCTTTCTTGATCGATTTGGCACCTTTCAAACAACCCACAGCCGCTGCGACGCCCTGGCGTGTCTGCTTGAGGCTGCCATCGCCCACACACGCTACCACCACGCGGGCACCGGCCACACCTGCCACACCGTACAACTGCAACAGCTTGCCGGGTTTGACTTCCAGGTCGCCGCCCTTAAGGGCTTGCGAGATCAGGCTGGACAGGCTGTCCGTACCCGGTACAAACACGGTAGGCACCATCACCAGCAGCGCATCACATTTTTCGTTGAGCGCCGCGCTTAAGCTCAAGGTCTTTAGTTCAAAGTTCATAATCCTGCTTTTTCATCGGTTTGTGGATCCTGATTGGTAACCCAATTAATACATTTTTAACAGCGCCTAATGTTATTCCATTCCTCATTGCGCAAAGAACTGGCCCGCAGCTTCGGCGCGACGTTGATTGTGCTGGTTACCGTGGTCATGACGATGACGCTGATCCGTACGCTGGGCCAAGCCTCACGCGGCAGCTTCAATCCGTCTGACGTGATGATGGTGGTGGGCTACACGGTGCTTACGTTTATGCCCAACGTGATGGTGATGGGGCTGTTTGTTGCCACCGTCGCAACGCTCACCCGGCTTTACCGCGACAGTGAAATGGTGATCTGGTTTGGCGCAGGCATCGGCCTGCGGGGCTTGGTGGCACCGCTTTTCAGGTTCTGCTGGCCGATCCTGCTGGCAGTGGGCGTATTGGCGCTGTTGGTGCTTCCATGGGCGAATGGTCAGCTTGAAGACATCAAAATCCACTACGAGCAGCGCGGCGACTTGGAACGCGTGGAGCCAGGCCGGTTTCAGGAATCAGCCGATGGCAGCCGCGTTTTTTTTGTCGACAAAACGACCGTGAACGAGCGCACCGCCAGTAATGTATTCATCGCCACCACGGAGAACGGCAAGCAAACCGTAACCACAGCGCGCGGTGGCCGTGTGGAGAACATTGGGCAAGACCAGTTTTTGCTGCTGGAGCGCGGCCAGCGGCTGGAAAGTGCGCTGGTAAAAACAGAAACAAGCCAGTTTGACCTGAAAATCAGCGAGTTCGAAGAGTACGGTGCCAAGATCGGCTCCAGCCTTCTCGGAGCCAAAGACAACGCACCGCTGGGCACCGTCTCCAGCCGGGAACTGGTGCTAAAGCCCACCGCGCGCTATCTGGGTGAGTTGTCATGGCGGCTGGGTTTTATGCTGGCCGCAGCCAACCTGATGATCATTGCGATTGCCTCGTCCCGCATCAACCCGCGTGTGGGCCGCACCGGCAACCTGGTGTTTTCGATGTTCGCGTTTCAGATTTACCTCAACTTTTTGAACCTGGGGCAAAACTGGATCGCAGCGGGTGAAATTGGCTTTGCAACTTTTATGCTGACGTTGCACGGCGGTGTGCTGCTGGCGGGTTTGATGTGGCTGGCCAAGCGCCATAACAACTGGGGCTGGCTGCCGCCAACTGGGTTCATGGAAGACCTGCGCTCGACAAGGCGTGGCGCGCGGGGCGCTCTCGCATGAGGACCTTATGAAAACAATCCGCCGCCTCATCTTTGGCGAAGTCACCTATGCCGTGCTGTTTGTCACCGCAGGCTTTTTAGCACTGTTCTCGTTCTTTGATTTGGTTGATCAGATTCAAGCCATTGGCCGCCCGAATGCGCTGGGCTACCAGTTGCCGCAAGCGCTGATTTACGTTGCCCTGCTAATCCCCAGTCACTTGTACGAACTGCTGCCGATCACAGTGTTGATTGGCACCATCTTCGTGATGGCGCGCCTGGCGCAAAGCTCGGAGTTCACCATCTTGCGCACCAGCGGGCTGGGGCCAGGGCGGGCACTGCGCACCTTGCTGCTGGCAGGCATTGGCTTTGTGCTGCTGACCTTTGCGATTGGCGACTACGTGGCCCCGTGGTCCAACCGCGCCGCGCAGTTGCTCAAGGCCCGCTACGACGGCAACATCACCATTGGTCAAACAGGTGCCTGGCTGAAGGAAAAACAGCCCTACGGCCAGTTTGCGACCAACGTGAGCGCCATTGCGCCCGATGGCCGCATGCT
>JANNFW010000799.1:0-7628 GCA_031380235.1 Rhodoferax sp.
GAATCATTGAGCAACGTGGACATGATTGCCGAAAAATACCAAGGCATCCGCCCCGCGCCGGGCTACCCGGCCTGCCCCGATCACAGCGTGAAAAAAGACATGTTCGAGCTGCTGCAATGCGACGAAATCGGCATGAGCCTCACAAGCAGCTTGGCCATGATGCCGGCTGCCAGCGTGAGCGGCTTCTACATCGGCCACCCCGACAGCGTGTACTTCAACGTCGGCAAGATTGGCGACGATCAGTTGAAAGATTTGGCCCAGCGCCGGGGTGTTGCGACCAACGAATTGCAGCGCCTGCTGGCACCGAATTTGTAGTGACAACATGCATTTAGGTCATTTTACTACAAAAGTAGTCAAATAAGCATTGAAATTAACCTGGGAGTTAATTTGTTCCGTCAGAATGCGAAAAACGACCAAATTATTAACGTAATAGTGCTCTAGCTCTCGGATAATATGCTTAGATAGCTATATAAATAATAGCGTACAAGTGTTGTTTGAGTCGCTTGATCTACAGACCACGTGATTCCAATGTCACAACCCCTTTGGGAGTTTGGAGGGTGGCGGTTAGATTGGCGGGGCCAGCGTGTATCGCAATGCCCTGTAGTCCTATCGCAGCGTAGGCAGCTTTCAGCTCTGCGGCTTGCGGGTGGGTGCAGGTGATGTTTTGCAGCGTCACCCGCGAGCGCGGCAAGCTGTTGCGCGGGTGCAGGCGCAGGGGCTCTGCGTCACCGGGCTGGCCCCATTGGATCAAGGTGGGCAACATGCCGTTGAACAAGCGCTGACCATCTTCGCGCACGGTGATTTGCCATTGCAGCAAGCCTTTGTTGGTGTGCCGGGTGGCGAGTCTTGCGGGGCCACGGTCAATATCGCAGACCTCCAGAGCGGCGCAGGCGGCTCGGACATCTGGGGTGTTGACGACAAAATGCACCAGGCGCGGCTCGATGGCGACTGCGGCTTGCAAAGCCACGTTGTCCATGTCAAACCAACGCTTTGACGGCGGCACCATCTGCGGAGCCGCTTTCGGATTGATAGCGATGATTTCGCAATACGCCATCGGGTGGGCAGGCGTGGCAATTTTGAACAAGCGGTTGTGTGTGCCAAATAGCTTGTGTTCGCCGCCAGGGGCCGGGGTGATGCCCAACGTGGCTTCGCACCAGGTCACGCCCTGCGCGAGGTCGGCAGCGACGATAACCAGATGATCGATTGCTGATGTCATGCCCGGAATCATAGGCTCACGGTGCCATCGACACAGGTCACCGATTGCCCACCCACCCAGACTTGCCCTGCTGCGTCTTGCTCGATGAACACACGCCCGGCACGGCCCATGCACGTGCCTTGCGCAGCCACATAGCGTGCAGGCGCGTAGCCATCGGCAATCAGCCATTGCGCCAGACTGGCGTTCAAGCTGCCGGTGACAGGGTCTTCATTGATGCCCACAGAGGCCGCGAAGGCGCGAACTTCGACCGTCGGCGTATCGTCATCTTGCTCAACTTTCTCGGACGCACCAAATGCCCTTGCCTCGCGGTTAGATCGCAAAATCAAGGGCGTAGAAGACGACGGCTGGTCAATGCTCACCACGCCAATCTTTTGCCCGAGGCTCTTGATCTCCATGTGGTTGGGCTGAATTTGCAGCACCGTGTTTTGACTGTCCAGCAGCAGCCCGAGCCAGACCGGCCCGTTGTCCAGCATTTGCGCGGCAACGATGTGCTGCGCCTTCAAGCCCAGTGTCGCTGCGACTTGCGCCAGCACGGTTGGGCTGGGCGCACTGCGCTTGAGCGGCGGCGCGCCAAACGCCAGGCGACTGCCATCGCGGCGGATTTTGACCAGACCAATCTGGCTCTCTTGCGTCACGTAGTCGCTGGCCTGTTGTTGCCCACCGGCTTGCAGCCAAGCATGGCAGGTGCCCAGTGTGGGGTGCCCGGCAAACGGCAGCTCGCCGCCCGGCGTGAAGATGCGCAAGCGGTAGTCGGCACCCGCCACTTTGGCCGCGCTTGTGGGAGGCAACACGAAGGTCGTCTCGCTTAAGTTAGTCCATTGGGCAAAACGCTGCATCTCCTCAGTGGTCAAGTCGCTTCCATCCAGCACCACGGCCAGCGGGTTGCCGAAGTAGGGCGTGCTGGTGAAGACATCGACTTGCTTGAAGGCGCGGGTTTTCATGAGGTTTGCGCCGTAGGGCGGTCTGTGAAGAAGAGACGCAAGGCCAGAGCACTCAATACACTGCCCAAGAGCCAGCGTTGCATGTTGGCCGCACGCGGGTTGCGCGCAACCAACCGACCCATTTCGCCTGCGAACACGCCCAGGAGCGCGTGAAACGCAAAGGCGAGAACGGTCAGCGTCAAACCCAGTGTGATGAGCTGCAAATGAACCGGGCCACGCTGCACGTCGACAAACTGCGGCAGGAAGACGATGAAGAAAAGCAGCGGCTTGGGGTTGATCAAGCTGCCCGCCACAGCGCGCACAAACACCTTGCGCATGGAAGTCTGGAGTTCACCAGCGACCATGGCGTGCACGGGCGTGCGAACCGCCTTGAAGGCCAACCACAGCAAGTAAACGGCCCCCGCATAGCGCAAAACGTCAAACGCGGGTGGCCATGCCGCGATGAGGGCCGTGACACCGGTTGCGGTCAGCAGCGTCATGATGACATCGGCAACCGCGATACCGCCTGCGACCGCCAAACCACCCCGTGGGCCATACGCCGCGCTGTGCGATAGCAGGAAGGCCATGTTCGGCCCCGGTGTCACCAGCATGGCGAGAACCGCACCGCAAAACAGCAGAAATGTAGTCAGGCTGATCATGGGAGCTGCTCACGAATCGCAGCGGCAAGCGCCGCGATACCGATGTTGATTTGCTCCACACTGGCCGTCACAAACGACAGGCGCAGCGTGCGCGGGTCGGCGTTGTCGGCATAAAAAGCAGCGCCCGGCACGAAGGCGACATCTTTGCCAACCGCTTTGGGCAACAGTTCGACAGCGCTCATGCCTTCGGGCAGGCGTGCCCAGAGAAACATGCCGCCGACGGGTTTGTTCCAAGTGATGTCAAGGCCGTTCATCTCGCGCGCGAGGGCGGTCAGCATGGCGTCACGCTGCGATTTGTAAAGCGCGCGAATGGTCGGCACGTGGCGATCCAGAAAACCGCCTTGCATGACTTCGGCAATCATGCGTTGGTTGAAGCCGGGGCTGTGCAAATCGGCCGCCTGCTTGGCTTGCAGCAACTTTGGCATCAACGCGGGCGGTGCCACCATAAAGCCCAAACGCAAACCGGGTGCCAGCACTTTCGAGAACGAGCCGAGGTATACGCAACCGGCCGGGTTGCGCGCGGTCAGCGGCAGCGGTGGCGGCGCGTCAAACCACAAGTCGCCATAAGGGTTGTCTTCAACGATGGGCAAGCCCAGCTCAGCAGCGCGTTGCGACAGCGCCGCACGGCGTACCTCGCTCATGGTGCGGCCCGTGGGATTTTGAAAATTCGGCAACACATAGAGGAAGCGCGCGCCCTTTGCCTTGATTTTCAAGTCATCGATAAGAACGCCTTCGTCGTCGCTGGCAACGCTCACGACTTGTGGCTCCATCGGCGTGAAAGCCTGCAGCGCGCCGAGGTACGTGGGCGTTTCAACCAGGATGCGGCTGTCCGCGTCAATCAGAACCTTGGCGATCAAATCCAGCCCTTGCTGCGAGCCGGTCGTAATCAGCACTTGCGATGCATCCACCTTCCACGGCAAGCCAGCGGCGACCATCTCGCGCAGCGGCGCATAGCCTTCGCTTGAAGCATATTGCAGCGCCGCCTGCCCATAGGCCTCGCCCTTGCCGCGCAACACGGCCTCGCAGGCCTTGGCAAATTCGGTAATCGGGAATGTCTTGGGCGATGGCAATCCGCCCGCAAAGCTGATGATGCCGGGCTTCTCGGTGACCTTCAGAATCTCGCGGATCACCGACGGGTTCATTTTCTCGGCGCGGCGGGCAAGCCGCCAGGGCGAGCTGGTTTGCAGATCATTCAGTTTCATGACACTTCCTTAGGTGATTTTGTTTCGAACTTTGTCAGTTAACTTTGATACGAGTGGCAAAGCTTCGGGGAGCGTTTACAGGCATTTTCTTGCCCAAGAATACGACAGCGATCACCGCTAATCCAAAACCGACGGTGAGTGCGTCCAGCGTTTCACCCAACAGCGGCACGGCGAACAGCATGCTCATGAAGGGCTGCACCAATTGCACCTGGCTTACGCGCACCGTGCCGCCCAGCGCCAGGCCGCGGTACCAGGCAAAAAAGCCCAGCCACATTGAGAATACTGCCACATACGCGAATGCCCACCACGCGACGGGCTTGATGGCGACCTGTGGCCATTGCAATGCCGCCAAGGGCACGGTCAGCGGCAATGACAGCACCAGGGCCCAGCAAATGACGTGCTCCGCTCGCATGGTTTGCGACAATTTCGCGCCATAGCCGTAACCCACCGCCGCGCAGGCCATGGCCAGCAAGAGCAAGGCATCTGCAGGCGAAATGGCCAAACCTGATGCGTCTGATTTGATGATGGCAAATGCGATGACCAAGCCTGTGCCCGTGGCCGCACAGATCCAGAACCCCATCGATGGCCGTTGGCTGTGCAGCCACGCGCCCACCGCAGCAGTGGCCAGCGGCAGCACACCCACGATCACGCTGGCGTGCACTGCCTCCACATGGCGCATCGCAATCGACGTGCACAGCGGAAAACCAAACACCACACCCGCAGCGACCAACGCCAGTGGCTTCCATTGCGCTTGACTGGGCCACGGGGCGCGGGTGGCCAGTAAAAACACAGCGGACAGCGCACCTGCCACTACCGCGCGGCCCAGAGCAATGAAGATGCCCGACATCAGCGGCGCATCGGGCGTACCCACAGCCAGCCGCGTCATCGGTAAGGTCAAGGCGAAGATGGCAACGCCCAACAGGCCCAGCCACATCCCGCGTCGGTGATCAGCGTTTGAGGAATTCATGCACTTGACTTTATAGCGACTTGCCAGCACACTACCAGTACACTTTTGCAATCAAATAGGTTATCTGTACCGTTATGTGCAGCAACACACGCAGGTGAAGTTGGTACACATTCACACAAGAAAAAGCCCTCCATGTTGATGAAGTCAACCTCCCAATCACTCTCGGAGCAGCTCAGCGGTCGCTTTGCTGATCGCATTCGCACCCGTTTGCTCGCCCCTGGGGCCAAGCTGCCGTCGGTGCGCCTGTGCGCGCAGCAGCAAGGCGTGAGCCCCTCGACCGTGGTGGCCGCGTACGACCAGTTGTTGGCGCAAGGCTTGGTGGAGGCGCAGAAGAATCGCGGGTTCTATGTGCGGTCTCAAGCCAGTACTGCTGAAAAACGGAGCCAGGAGGATTTCACTTCAGGCAGCCTGCAAACGGGTGATCGTCAAAAAACCAAACATGGGTTTGCAGCCAGCCATGTTCCGGTGAACGCCACCGCATTGATCCGCGGCATGTTTCAAGGCTCCAGCAACAAGCCCCAACCCGGTATGGGCGTGTTTCCGCCGGACTGGCTGGAGACTAATTTTCTACCCGCCGCTGTGCGCAAGGTAACGAGCAGCCGCGCGTTGTATTCCTACTCACTGCAATATGGCGAACCGGCAGGGGACAGCGGCCTGCGCCAGTCGCTTTCGAACAAGCTGGCCAGCATCAACATTCACGCGCCACCCAGCCAGATCATCACGACCGTGGGTGCCACCCATGCGCTGGACATTGTGAGCCGTACCCTGCTCAAAGCGGGCGATTGGGTGATGGTGGAAGAGCCAGGCTGGGCGATTGAGTTCGCGCGCCTTGCCGCCTTGGGCATGCGCATTCTGCCCGTGCCGCGCGGGCCAGACGGGCCCGACTTGGCGGTGATGGCGCGTTACTGCGAACTGCACGCGCCAAAGCTGTTTGTGAGTGTGAGTGTGTTTCACAATCCCACCGGGTTTTGTCTGTCGCCCGGTGTGGCGCATCGCCTGCTCCAGCTTGCCAACGCGCACAATTTTCACATTGTTGAAGACGACACCTACAGCCACCTCGCGCCCGAGCACGCCACCCGCCTGTGCGCGCTGGATGGCCTGCAGCGCACCGTTTATGTGAGCGGTTTTGCCAAAATTCTGGCCCCTGGTTGGCGTGTCGGCTACCTCGCTGCGCCCGAGAACCTGGTCGAACGCCTTCTAGACACCAAACTGTTAGCGACATTGACGACTCCCGCACTCCTGGAGAAAGCCCTGGCCATCTGTATCGACCAAGGCCAGTTACGCCGCCACGCCGAGCGCATTCGCACCCGGCTGGATGCTGCCCGCAGCCGCAGCGTGAAGCTGGCCCAGAATGCAGGCTGCGTTTTTGCGGCACCGCCCGCTGGGCTGTTTGGTTGGGTTGAAACGGGCGTCGACACCGACGCGCTATCGCAGCGCATGCTGGATTTGGGCTACCTGCTGGCCCCCGGTGCGCTGTTTCATGCAGAGCGTCAGCCGAGCACGCTGATGCGCATTAACT
This sequence comes from Rhodoferax sp., assembly GCA_031380235.1. Lineage (GTDB taxonomy): Bacteria > Pseudomonadota > Gammaproteobacteria > Burkholderiales > Burkholderiaceae_C > JANYCG01. The sequence continues at coordinate 6,484 of JANNFW010000799.1, forward strand.
TTGCGACAACGCAGGATGCGCAGTTTTGGAAGGTATTTGCCAAATGCGCGGCGCAAGCATAGGTCGTCTGTAGGGCGTCAGGAGGCGATCAGTGCAGCAGTCCACTTGCGCCCGACCCCTTGCCAGCGCGGGCGGGTGGTGCGCATGGGCCGCACTCAAACGTGCTGGCATTCTCAAAGGGGTCTGTGACAAACTGACCTGCGCAACAGGTGCAGCCGGTTGTTGCCAGCTTGCCGTCGTCGATCAGCTGCACCAGCTTCCAGGCTCGGGTGAAGCTTAATATCGGCTCCAAGTTGCAAGCGGCGATTTGCTCACCGTAAAGCTTGTAGGCTTTCATGATGGCATCAATCGACTCTATCGCGCTGGCCTTGGCGAGGTAACGGTAGATGTTCAAAAACAGCGAGGCGTGGATATTGGGCTGCCAGCTCAAAAACCAGCTGCTTGAGAACGGCAGTTGACCTTTGGACGGTGACTTGCCTGCCACCTCCTTGTAAAGGTGCAGCAATCGCTCGTAAGACATCTGGGTCTCGCTTTGCAGCACCTGAAGGCGCGCGCCGAGTTGAATCAGGCCCATCGCCAGGTTGACCTGCCGAGAGTCGTCAACGACACTTTTAGCGACCATTTTTACAGCGCTTCCGCAAAACGGCCCGCCATCAAAATATTGGCGTGCAGGCGGGAGGTGGAGGCTCTGTCGCCGCGCGGCTCTGCGGTTGGGTCGGTGGGCTGTGCTTTGTCCGAGATGCCGTGGTCCGTCAAGAGATTCCAAACCAAGTCATCATCCACGCGAAAGCGGCACAACAGCATGTTGGTTGACGCGGTTTTGAGCACCTGGGCGGGCGATAACAAAGCCAGCATGTCGGCAGCGGTGTCAGACAGACCGAGCCGAAACAGCGCTTCAGCGCGGTCTTTGCGGATCAAGGTCTGGGCCAGCATCAGGTAGGTGAGGTTGGCGTCACGGATGTCTGCCAATAGTTGGGCGTCGGTCATGATTTACTCAGGTCGTGGACTGTTCGGAGTTCGCTGAATGGGTTCAGCCAATCTGCTGGATTCTGGCGATACGGCGGATAATTTGAATCAGAAAGTAACTGCCCGAGATGTAGGTGATGGCGCGTGAACCTGTCAGGGAAACACCTACGCCGAACCCC
>JANNFW010000812.1:0-6853 GCA_031380235.1 Rhodoferax sp.
AAGTCTGGCGCGACTTTGAGTAGCTCTTCAATCGTGCGCACCCCCGCCATGCCATTGCCCACCATCACCAATTTCGATTTTTTCACCAGAGCTTCCTGTGTCGTTGATTGACATGAGTTGTGCAATCCCCGTGCCAATTTCAGCTTGCTTAAGCCACTGGTTAGCACCAAATTGGGGCGAATAGGGATGAGGGAGGTCAATTGAGTGCCGAACAAGCATGGATTCGGGCATTGATATTGCGTACCCTTGGTGCATGGCATTTGAAATAGACATCGGATTCGCGACGCTGGCTGGCCGCAAAGAGATCAATGAAGACTTCTGCGCCGCCATGCTGCCCCAGCCAGGGCAGGAAGACATGGGCTCGATCGTCGCGATTGCCGATGGCGTGAGCACCGGCGGCATGGGCAAGGAGGCAGCGCAAACCACGGTGACCAGCTTGGTGCGTGATTACTACGGCACGCCCGAGACTTGGGACACCACCGTGGCACTGGATCGCATCTTGGCAGCCCAGAACGCATGGCTGGTGGGGATTAACCGGCGCCGTCATCCGATCTTGGGTTTAACCACACTCACAGCCCTGGTGCTGCGCGGACAAACCTACACACTCGCGCATGTGGGCGATTCGCGCGCTTATCTGCTGCGCGCGGGTACCGTGGTGCAGCTCAGCCATGACCACGTGGTGAACCATCCGGATTTCAAACATCAGCTGCTTCGATCAGTCGGTGCCGACGATCATTTGATGGTGGACTACGTGCAGGGCGATCTGCAAGTGGGCGACGTGTTTGTGCTGCTGACCGATGGTGTGCACGGCGTGATGGCCGAGCGGCAGCTCAATGAGATCGCCAGCCTGCCGACCGCGCAGGAGTCATCGCAAAAACTGGTGGATGCCGCCTTGGCCGCAGGCAGTGCCGACAACGCAACTGCGGTGGTTGTGCGTGTTTTGGGCCTGTTGGAAGGCTCGCTCAAAGATGCCAACCGCATTGCCCAAACCCTGCCGATTCCAGCGCGCTTGAAGATCGGTGAAGTGATCGATGGCCTGACCGTCACCGCCACCGTGGCAGACAACGGCATCAACGTGCTCTACCAGTTGCGCGACCCGCAGACCAAGACACTTTACGCGCTGAAAACAGTGAATCCCGCCCGCGCGCATGATGCTGACGAGCGCGCCATGCTGGCGCACGAGGCGTGGCTTGCCAAGCGCATGCAGACCTCGCGCGCGTCTGACAACCTGGTCAATATCCATGACAACCTGCCTTCGGGGCAGGCGCGTGCCGCGATTAACCTATAGTACGATTGGCATAGTGATGAAACCTGGCAGCAAATGCTGGATCGCAAACACCGCTTTGGCCCACCGCAGGCCGTTGCGGGCGCCATTCAAGCATTGAAGGCGCTCGGGCGGTTGCACCGCCAAAGTGTCATCCACCGCGACATCAAGCCCGCCAATTTGCACCAGGGCGACGATGGCGTGCTGCGGGTGTTGGACCTCGGTGTGGCTTTGAGTGGGCGTGAGCCCCTTTCCATGCGCGCGCTGCATGCGGGCACGCCAAGCTATGTCAACCCCGAGCAATGGGGCTACAACCTTAAGCCAACGCCGGGCAAGACGGATGACGAATTAAAAGAGGCGGCGGATGCGCAAAGCGACCTGTTCGCGCTGGGTGTCACGCTGTACCAGTTGTTGACGGGCAAGCTGCCCTACGGAGAGGTGTTGCCCTACCAGGTCGGCCGCTATTATCGCGACCCCACGCCGCCCAGCCGCCACAACCCCGAGATCCCGATCTGGCTCGATCACGTCGTGCTCAAAGCGGTGGCGCGTGACAAGCGGCTGCGCTTTGAGACGGCGGAAGAGTTCCTGTAGGCACTGGAGCGCGGAGCGTCAAGACCCCTCGCCGCGCCGCCCGCATCCGCCTTGCTGCAACGCGACCCCACCACGCTGTGGAAGCTGTTGCTGGCCTTCAGCGCGCTGTTCAACGTGCTGTTGATCTACTGGCTGCTGTTTTTGCCGAAATAGCCTGCAACCGCTTGATTTCGGTTGCCCAAAATGTCGATCCCAGACGGTTCCAGCCGGTCAGGGCGGACTAGCGCTACTTTTGCCCGCGAATCTTTACCAACTGGGTCTGCGTTTCAATCCAGGTGTCCATGCCGACTTCAGCGCCAATCAGGGCGTACACGCGGGTCAGCTTGTTGCGCATGCGTGATGCTTCCGCGCCAGACAGCTCATTGACCTGCATACCTTTGGCCTTCAATTCGGCCACAGCTTTTGAGGCTTCTTCCCGAGTGTCTTTGCGCTCAAAGTCACGGCTGGTCTTGGCAGCATCGTTCAAGATCTTCTGCTCGTCCTTTGACAGGCCATCCCACCACTTTTTGCTGACCAGCACAATCCACGGGCTGTAGACGTGGTTGGTCACCGTCAGGTATTTTTGCACCTCGTAAAACTTGCTCGACAAAATTGTGTTGAACGGGTTCTCCTGGCCATCGACGGTTTTGGTTTCCAGTGCGCCAAAGAGCTCTGAAAACGACATCGGCACTGCGTTTGCGCCAAGAGTGTTGAAGCTGGTCAGAAACACGTTGTTTTGCATCACCCGAAGCTTGATGCCGTCCAGGTCTTCCATCTTGTTGACGGGGCGTTTGCTGTTGGTCAGGTTCCTGAAACCGTTTTCCCAATAGACCAGTCCTACCAAGCCTTTGTCTTGCAACTTCGCTTTGACTTTGTCGCCGATGGGGCCGTCCAGCAGCGCATCCGCTTCTTTGACGTTGCTGAACAAAAACGGCGTATCCCACAGCGCCATTTCCTTAGTGATGCCGACCAGCGTGGCGGTGGAACCCACCATCATCTCCTGCGCGCCGCCAATCAGAGCCTGCTGCATTTGCACATCAGGCCCGAGGGCGGCAGCGCCGATGGCGCGCACCTTCATTTTTCCACCGGATGCTTTGTCAACCGCCTCTGCAAACACTTTGGCGGCACGGCCCTGATTGCTAGCTTCGTTAAGGCCATAGCCAAAGCGAATGATGCGTGGTTTGATGTCTTGGGACATCGCGGCAAATGGTGCGGCGAGGGTAGCGACTGTGGCGGCCGCAATAAGGGTTCTGCGAAAAAATGTCATAAAAATCTCCGTTGGTTGTGGTTGAAAAAACTAAGTAAGAGTTACCGCATCCAGGCGACTGGAGCAGTAACTAGCTGCGGAAAAATCACAAAAGCGGTCAAGATGATCAGGTAGGTGATGAGGAAAGGATTCACACCCTTAATGACCTGGTGCATCGAGATGCGGCCCACGCCCGCCACCACGTTGAGCACCGTGCCCACAGGCGGTGTGATCAGGCCAATCGCGCCGTTCAGGATGAACATCAAGCCAAAGTACACCGGGTCAATGCCGGCCTTAACAGCAATCGGCAACATGACAGGCGCAAAGATCAAAATCGTTGGCGTCAAGTCAAGCGCAGTGCCAATCACGATCAGCGCGATCATCATCACGGCCATCAAGAGGCGTGGGCTTTCGACCAGCGGGCCGAGCCAATTCACCAGCACGCTGGGCAAGTCAGCCAAGGTAATCATGTAGCTGGCCACCTGCGCACCGGCACATAAGAACATCACAATCGCGGTGGTTTTGGCGGCGCGTACCAATACGCCGTTGATCTCGGGCAGTTTCATTTCACGGTGGATGAACAGCGCCACCACCAGCGCATAGAACGCTGCCACCACAGCGGCTTCAGTCGGCGTGAAGATACCTGTCTTCATGCCACCAATGATGATGAGCGGCATCATCAGCGCCCAAAACGCTTTCACGGTAGCGCGCAGCTTTTCTTTGAAGGGCAGGGAAGTGCCGCTTGGCAAATCCATCTTGCGCAGCACCAGATTCCAAGCCACGATCAAGCCCACGCCCATGATGAGGCCCGGCACAATGCCCGAAATAAACAGGGCAGAAATCGATGTGTTGGTTGTCACGCCATAAATCACAAACGGCATGGACGGCGGAATGATCGGCGCGATGATGCCGCCCGAAGCTATCAAGCCAGCCGACGTGTGCATCGGGTAGCCCTGACTGCGCATCATAGGCAGCAAAATGGTGGCCAGCGCTGCGGTGTCGGCCAGGGCAGAACCGCTCATCGATGCCATCAGCACCGCAGCGCCAATCGCCACATAGCCCAGCCCGCCGCGTATGTGCCCCACCCAGGCCTGTGCCATGGTGATGATACGGCCGCTGATGCCGCCGGAGTTCATTAGCTCGCCCGCCAGAATGAAAAACGGCACTGCCAGCAGGGGAAAGCTGTCAACCCCGGCCACCAGGTTTTGCGCCAGCAATTGCGTGTCCCAAAAACCGAGCACCCAGGCCATGCCTGCACCTGTCAGCACCAGGGCCAGTGCCATGTTCATGCCGATGCCCATCAGCAGGAGCATGCCGACTGAAAAGACGATGAAAGCCAAAGCTTCGTTGGTAAGTCCGAACATAGGTGTTACTCCACTTCAACGCCGTGACCGAGGTCCAGCGGGGTTTGCTTGATCAATTCGACAAGCGCCATCAAGGCGATGGATGCAGTGCACAGCAGGGCAGGCAGGGGCAGCAGCGCGCTTGAATAGCCCATCACCACCGACTTGCCACCCAGACCCACGACCACTTGCTGCCACGCGCCCCAGGCCACCAGGCTGCTACCCAATATCACCAGCAGGCGAATCACCACCGTCATCAGCTTCATGGCGCTGGGTTTTGTGCGCAGTAGCGCCACCAGTGAGGTAAAGGCCATGTGCTCGCCAGCGGGGTAGGCAGCGGTTGCGCCAATAAACACCATCCACACAAACAGCAGGCGGCTTAGTTCTTCGCTGGCGGGAATGCCGCTGCTAAAACCGTAGCGCATCACCACGTTGATGAAAACGGCGATAGCCATCACACCCAGGCAACTGGCCATCAGGGCGTTGCAGATTTTTTGGAATCTGTTGCTCATGCTTGCTCCTCTTGAAGTTGGTTTTGTGTGTTCAGCCAGTCGCAAACTTGCGTTTGGAGCTCCCCCAGTGGTAGCAGTGCATCGACGCGTAAAACGCCTGCCTCACCCACCGGTGATTCCAGCGTGGCGAACTGGCTGTCAACCAGGCTGGCCGAGAAAAAATGCGACGTTGCGCGTGCTGCCACACGGGCCATGGCGTGATCGCGGCTGATGTCGAGGTAAACAAAGCGCAAACCGGGTGCCGACAGCCGAAGCTGGTCGCGGTAAGTGCGCTTCAAGGCCGAACAAGTGAGCACTACGCCGTCTGGACGGTTTTGCAATTGCAAGCCCAGCGCTACCAGCCAGCCTTCACGGTCAGCATCTGTCAGCGCGATGCCGCGCTGCATCTTGGCAAGGCTGTCGGTACTGTGGTGGTGGTCGCCTTCCACGATCTGCAAGCCAACCCGCTGCGCCACCGCTACCCCCAAGCTTGATTTGCCGCAACCTGCAACTCCCATGATGATCAGTGAATTCATGGTTTGATGGGTTTGCTGAATGTCTGTTGCATGTCTGTTGCATATCTGTTGCATATCTGTTGCATATCTGGTGAAATTGGATAGCGCTATCCCAATACGTTGAAAAAAATAGCAGATCAATTAAAAGTTTCTTAATCTGCATTTTTTGCAGATTTTTTCAAAAACTTAAAAATTCATCCACTGTTGGATAGCGCTATCCTATGCGAACATCTTAGACTGCAAATTAGTGCTTACCCGTAAATGCCATGAACCTCACTTCAGCCCGCTCTCGCGCTACGGGCCGCGTTACGCTTGCTGATGTGGCGCGCACGGCGGGTGTCAGCCCGATTACGGTTTCACGCGCGCTGCGCGGTGAACGGGCGGTTGACAGTGAACTGGTCGCACGCGTGCAGGCGGCCGTCGGTAAGCTGGGCTACGTGCCCGACCCGGCTGCGCGGGCGCTGGCATCGCGCCACAGCTCACACGTTGCGGTGTTGATTCCGATGTTGTCCAACGCTCTGTTTGTTGATTTGCTCGAAGCTGCGCAGGGCACTTTGCGCGCTGCGGGCTACCAGACTTTGATGGCGGTCACGCACTACGATGCCAGTGAGGAAGAGTACTTGCTGCGAGAGCAGCTTCTGCATCGCCCCGCAGGCTTAATGGTGACGGGCCTGGAGCGTAGCGACGCCACGCGCCGCCTGATCGTGCAAAGCGGCGTGCCCTGCGTGCATGTGATGGAGGCGAGTGGCACCCCAGGTGTTTTCAGCGTCGGCTTTTCGCAGCAGGACGCCAGCGCCGAGATGACGCGCCACCTGCTGAAAAAAGGCAGGCGGCGCATTGCCTTTGCGGGGGCACAACTTGACCCGCGTACCCTGCAACGGCTTGAAGGCTACCGGCGTGAGTTGCGCGCAGCAGACCTGCATGATGCCAAGCTGGAGTGGCTCAACCCGGCGCCATCATCGTTGGCGCTTGGCAGCCAGATGTTTGAACAGATCATGGGCCAACAACCGCCGGTCGATGCGATCTTCTTTTGCAACGACGATTTGGCGCAGGGTGCCTTGCTGGCGGCTCTGCGGATGAAGATCAAGGTACCGCAAAAAGTGGCGATTGCCGGCTTCAACGACCTGACTGGCAGCGACCAGATGCTGCCGCCTTTGACGACAATCCAGACACCGCGCGCGGAAATTGGCACGGCCGCGGCGCGCATGCTGCTCAAGCTGATGAAGGGCGAACCCGTGGCCACGCCCGGTGTGGATGTGGGCTACAAGTTGGTGGTTCGCGGCAGCACTTGAGTTCGCAGTTCGACATCAACCGAGCAAGCCCTATTCCCGTGGAAAGGGTCATCGATAGCTATAATAAATATAGCTTTTCATGCACATTATTCGAGAGCCAGAGTCTCATTTCATTCATAAAATGAGGGTTTT
>JANNFW010000034.1:0-2011 GCA_031380235.1 Rhodoferax sp.
CCTGCCTGATCGTGGACATCCGCATGGGTGGCATGACCGGCCTGGAGTTGCAGTCGCGCTTGATCGAGGCTCGCTCGCCCTTGCCCGTGGTCTTCATCACGGGCCACGGCGATGTGCCGATGGCGGTAGACACCATGAAAAAAGGCGCGATGGATTTCATCCAAAAGCCGTTTAAGGAAGACCAGTTGGTCAGCTTGGTGGAGCGCATGCTGGACCACGCCAAGACGACGTTTGCTGAGCACCAGCAGTCCGCCAGCCGCGACGCGCTGTTGGCCAAGCTCACGCTGCGGGAGTCGCAAGTGCTTGAGCGCATCGTGGCTGGTCGCCTGAACAAGCAGATTGCCGATGACCTGGGCATCAGCATCAAGACGGTGGAGGCGCACCGTGCCAACATCATGGAAAAGCTCAATGCCAATACCGTGGCGGACTTGTTGAAGATCGCTCTGGGGCAGGCCAGTCCCAAACCGTAAATTCACCCCATCACAGAACTGCCCGCTCACAACATTCAGCGGGCTTTTTTAATTTCACGCAGCCCTGACATTGACATGACCGCCCACATCATTGACGGAACCGCCGTCTCCAAACAACTTCGCTTGAGCATCACCCAGCGGGTGCAGGCGCTGAAGCCCAGCGGCATCACACCCGGCCTGGCCGTGGTTCTGGTGGGTGACGACCCGGCCAGTCAGGTTTACGTGCGCAACAAGGTACAAGCCTGCGCCGACACGGGCGTGTACTCGGTGCTCGAAAAATACGAAGCTTCGATGACTGAGGCCGCCTTGCTCGACCGGGTTGCCGCGTTGAACGCTGATACGCGCATCCATGGCATTCTGGTGCAGTTACCCGTGCCAAAGCACATTGATGCCCACAAGGTGATCGAAGCCATTGCCCCGGCCAAGGATGTTGATGGTTTTCACGTCGCTACTGCGGGTGCCTTGATGACCAACACGCCGGGTTTCTGGTCCTGCACGCCCTATGGCTGCATCAAGCTGCTGGAGAGCACGGGCGTTGACCTCAAAGGCAAGCACGCCGTGGTCATCGGTCGCAGCAACAACGTAGGAAAACCCATGGCCTTGATGTTGCTGCAAAAGAATGCGACCGTTACCATTTGTCACAGTGCAACAGCCGATCTCAAAGCCCACACATTGATGGCCGACATCGTGGTCGCTGCGGTAGGTCGGCAAAACACACTCACAGCGGACATGGTCAAGCCCGGCGCCATCGTGATTGATGTCGGCATGAACCGTAACGCGGCGGGCAAACTCTGCGGTGATGTTGATTTTGCCAACGTGAAAGAAGTCGCAGGGTGGATCACCCCTGTGCCCGGTGGTGTGGGGCCGATGACCATTACCATGCTGCTGATGAACACCTTGGAGGCGGCTGAACGCGCTGCGTCAATGTCAAAATCTGTTGCAAAAGTCTGATTGAACTCACCACAAAAGCCTCTATCTACACGGGATGAACACCATGACCAACCCCCTCCTCAACTTCGCTGACTTACCCCTGTTTGACCAGATTCGCCCCGAGCACGTGGGCCTGGCAATGGATCAGCTTTTGGCTGATGCCAGCACCGCGCTCGAGACCGTCACTGCCCCCGCATTTCCCGCCGAGTGGACGGCGATTGCCAAGGTGCTGGATGTCTCCACCGAGGCTGTGGGCCGGGCCTGGGGTGCCGTGAGCCATTTGAATGGCGTTGCTGACACCCCGGAGCTGCGCGCCGCCTACAACGCCGCATTGCCCAAAGTGACCGAGTTCATGACCCGGCTTGGGGCCGATGAGCGCCTGTACGCCAAGTACAAAGCGATTGACGTCAACACCCTGAACACCGAGCAGCGCCAGGCCCACAAAAACGCCATTCGCAACTTTGTGCTGGGCGGTGCAGAGCTGACCGGAGCTGCGCGCGAGCGATTTGCCGCCATTCAAGAGCGCGCCGCCGAGTTGTCGCAAAAATTCAGCGAAAACGCGCTGGATGCGACCGACTCGTATGCCTATTACGCAACCCGCGAAGAGCTTG
>JANNFW010000038.1:0-1656 GCA_031380235.1 Rhodoferax sp.
GGCGATGATCTGCCACTGGTTGACCAGATCGGTGTAGCGGCGCAGCGGTGAGGTGCTCCACGCGTAAGCCGCAACGCCGATACCCGCGTGCGGCAGCGCCTTCGTGCCCATGCGAACCTTCACACCGGGCAACAGCGAGGCCTGGCTTCTGTAAATGCCCGGCACGCCCAGCTCGGCCATCCATCGGCCCCAAGTGCTGTTGGCCAGAATCATCGCCTCGGCGACGATCAAATCCAGCGGCGCGCCGCGCTGGCGAGTGCTGATTTGCAATTGCTCATCGCCCTGCGGCTCTCGGCCTTCATTGCCGACCAGGCGAAAGTTGTAGTCGGGACGGTTGAAGTTTTCAGGCTTGCCACGCACTACTTCGCGCTTGGCTTTCAGGTCTTGGGCCAGACGGTATAAAAATGAGAGCTGGTCACGCTTCAAGGCAGCGGGCAGCACGACATTTTTATGCACAAATGTCGGGTCTTGCAGCCACGGCTCGGTAACGACAGCATCTAATTGGTCATGCCGAAGATTGGCCGCAATCGGTACCCGCTCCAGTTTCGTCACGCTGGATTTGATCTCCAGCGTGGCTTCGTCCAGTGTCACATACAACGACACCGCGGGGCAGTCACGTCCTTCGCTGAGCGTGTAGTTTTGCACCACTTCATCCGGCAGCATGGTGACTTTGTAGCCCGGCATGTAGACAGTGGACAGGCGCGCGCGGCCCAGTTTGTCAATCGCGTCGCCCGGCTGCACTGCCAGGCCGGGCGCGGCAATGTGCACGCCGACTGTCACCTCGCCGGTACCCAAGCCTTGCACGCTCAGGGCATCGTCAATCTCGGTGGTGGCCGAGTCGTCGATTGAAAACGCCTGCACGGTGGCAACCGGCAAATCATCGCGAATAGCAGGCGCTTGCACGGCGGGGAAACCGGTGCCCTTGGGGAAGTTTTCCAGCAAAAACCGCCGCCAATGAAATTGGTAGGGCGAATCAATAGCGCCAGCCTGTTGGAGCAAATGCAGCGGTGCCATGTGCGTGGCGCGCGAGGCCTCCACCACCGCCTTGTACTCGGGCGCATTTTTGTCGGGTTTGAAGAGGATTTTGTAAAGCTGTTCGCGAATCGGCGCAGGGCAGGTGCCCGCGCTCAGATCGGCAACCCATTGCGTGATCTGCGAAGCGATTTGCTTCTTTTTTTCGATGGCGGCCAGCGCCAAGGCAATGATGTCCGCCGGGGCTTTGCGAAAGTTGCCTTTGCCTGCGCGGCGAAAGTAGTGCGGCGAATCGTGCAGGCGAAACAGGGCGGCGGCTTGCTGCTCCAGCGTAGCAGGTTTGCCATCACTTGCAAAATAGTCACGTGCTAAATCGGCAAAACCAAATTCATCGTCGGGCGAGAACTCCCAGGCCAACTCAAGCTCAATCGTCTGGCTCAAGGCCTGCGCTGCTGCCACAAATGCAGCGGGCGCTGGCTTTTCAAACCGCAACAGTGCATTGGCGGCCTTGACTTTGACGCGCTTGCCACTGTCAAGCTCGACCTGGGCCGACGCTTCCGCTTCTGACAGCACCTTGCCGGCCATGAACTTTCCGGCTTCTTCAAACAATAAATACATACCGGAATTGTCCCATGCGGTACGTGGGTAGGCGCTACCGGGTTTTTGGGCGAATCCGTCATCAAT
>JANNFW010000097.1:0-14845 GCA_031380235.1 Rhodoferax sp.
ACCGGGCTGGTTGACGTGCCAGGCGCGGATGCTGCTGATGAGGGCAATGATGCCAAACCAGCCAAAGCTTTGTTGCCATGGCAAGGCGGTGGCAAACATCAACGCGCCCAACAACTCGCTGGCACGCAGCACCCAGAACACGCCCTGCGTGTGCGAGCCGTCTTCGGGGTCAGGCCGCTGATCCAGCTCGGGATTCATTGAGGCTGATCACAACCCGTCGGCATCAAGCTGGGCTGCCTGCGTTCGATTGCTGACATTCAACGCCTTGAAGATCTCACTCATGTGATTTTTAACCGTGCCCTCCGTGATACCCAAGGTGCTGGCTATCAACTTGTTGCTCATGCCCTGGCGCAGCAATTGGCGCACCTCCTCCAGCCGTGGCGTCAGTGTGAATTCATTGGAAGCAGCCTTTGCCAGCGTAGTGGAGTACGGCAACTTCTTGCCCTGCAAAGCAGCGTCAATCGCCAGCCGGATATGCTCCGACGTGGCGCTCTTGGGTACAAACGCGCACACCGTTTCGATCGCCAGCGTGCGCCGGACAATGTCGGGCGACGTTAATGCCGAAATCACCACCAGCGGCAGTTTGGGGTTCGCCCGCGCAATGTCGGCCAAGCGCGCGCCACGCTCCATTCCCGGCATGTTCAAGTCCACCAGCGCAAGGCTCAGCGGCGATAGACTCAACGGCGAATGCGCGCGAATCGCCCGCACCAGCGAATCGCCATCGCCCGCCTCCACAATGGTCGCCGACTTCAAAATACCACTCACCAGCAGCTTGAAGCCGTCGCGCACCAGGACGTGGTCGTCGGCAACGAGAACGGTTAGCGGTTGAACAAAGCTAGGTTGAGACTCTGAGGGAATCGGCATAGCCTGCTAGCTTAGCAAGTCAAGTCGCGCGACGCAATCACCTGGACATGTGAAATTAGTCATGGTGATTTGCCGATTCATCGGATTGACGAATTACTTTTAAATCATTAAAATAATTCATTTTTTGACGGGTAAATTATGCAAAGCACCATCACAGAACGCGGCCAGACCGTCGTACCAGCCCAAATTCGCAAGATGTTTCATCTTAGCCCTGCAGACCGGCTCGAATGGCTGGCAGATGCAGACGGCATTCGAGTTATCCCCGTGCGGGCTGACCCCATCAGCGCGTTTCGTGGGCAGGGATTGGGAGGTGCTACCGCCCGCCTGATCGCGCAACGAAGGCTCGATGCGAAAGCCGAACGGTAAGCGAGGCAAATGAACAAGTATTTACTCGACACCTCGGCGCTCTTGACTTTGCGCGACGACGAACCCGGTGCCAACAGGGTCGCCGAGTTGCTGGCCTTGGCGCAAAACCGCAAGTGTGAATGCTCGGGCTGCTTCATGAGCCTGATGGAGCTGATGTACCGCGTGTGGCGCGATGAAAGTGAAGCCCACGCAAACCTGGCCTATGAGCAGTGCCTAGCCTTGCCCATCACCTGGATTCACGAAACGCCCGAGCTGTTGAAGGCGGCTGCATCGGTAAAGGCGCGCTATCCGCTGTCTGTGGCGGATGCCTGGATTGCGGCGGCTGCGGAACTCACAGGCGCGATGTTGGTGCATAAGGACCCTGAGTTTGCAGCGGTTGATGTGGCGCAGGAATTGTTGCCGCTGAAGGCGAAGAAAGCATCGAAATGAAACTGGAGCGTGCCTCATATGTCTGACTGGCCTACTATTCAAGTTCAGCTGTTCCGATACCGTTGTTTCACGGAAGAATCAAATGCGGTACTTCGCCTGGAACCTGGCAAGACCGTGGCCATTGTTGGGAAAAATAACAGTGGGAAGTCAACTCTGCTGCGCTTCTTTTACGAAATGCGTCCATGCCTTGCAGACTTGCACAACGTAAGTTGGTCGGGTATCGGTGAAAGTGAAAGTTGGGAGGATAGCCCAAAAAGTTTTAACGCAATGGGCAATACAGATTTGGTCGACGAATTGGTCGTTTTCCCGTTTTTTGGATTCCAGCAAGCCAGCAAAATTTTCAGTCTCAGCGAACAACGAAACGACCACGTTTTCGCTTACTCACCTACCTGAACAGCGAACGACTCAAATGGTGAAGCACATCGATTGGGATCCGCGCAGAACCAAGGAAAAGATGGAGCTATCTAAGTTGCTCGGGAGTATTATTTATATTGGCCCAAATCGTGGCTTGGGAAACGGTACAACCGGAGGTGGAAACCACTATGACGCCGCCGTCGGAACAAATTTTGTCTCGAGTTGGAATACTCTAAAGAATGGACCCAGAGCGGCAGACGGCCAAATAGCGCAAATTGCCGAGTCCAAAATTGCAGATTTAGTAGAGCGTCCCGGCCTCACAATCAACGCAGACGACGAATCTAAAAAACTCTATTTGTCTGCTCCGAGCAGGCCCAGGCTCTCCATCTCTGAGTTGGGCTCAGGCATTGCCGAGTTGGTTCTTTGTGTCGTAACTGCGGCAATTAAGAAGCCGAGCTGGATACTAATTGATGAGCCCGAAGCGCACGTTCATCCAGCACTTCAAACGAAATTTGTAGCCGCCCTTGAGTCTCTTGCCTCTTGCGGTGTAGTTTTTACGACCCACTCCATTGGCCTTGCGCGCTCCTGCGCATCAACTATCTTGACCGTCCGTCAAGACGAAGCCGGGGTCAGCCACGTCAGACAGCTTGAAGACACGCCAAACTATGCCCAACTTATGGGCGAGTTGTCGTTCTCCCAGCATCACGCGCTTGGCTATAACACCCTCTTACTCTGTGAAGGCGTGACAGAAATCAAGACGCTCCAACAATTGCTCCGCAAATGGAAGATGGATAACAAAATCATGTTGATTCCGCTAGGTGGCAACACCTATATGAAAGGCAACCGTGAGGCTGAATTGAACGAGTTCAAACGGTTTGGTGTACCCGTTTACGTCCTAGTGGACAGTGAAAGCAAAGCGTCAGATCAGCCAGACAGAGATAGGCAGGCATTTGGCAACACGTGCTGCAAGCTTTTTGATGCTGAGCACGTATTGCTTACAGAGCGCCGGGCGATGGAGCACTACCTAACGACCGAGGCGATCCAGAAGGCAAAGAAGAGCGTCAAGTACACCGCTTTGAGTCCCTACGAAGACTTCAAGAGCAAGCAGCCAAGTTGGAACAAAAACGAAAACTGGAAGATCGCGGCTGAAATGTCCCACGACGAGTGGGCTTCAACTGATGTTGGAAGGTTCCTGAATCGGCTCCTTGATCCGAAACCAAATAATCCGGCTACTTGACCTTCCTCGGTGGCAACCCCGTATGCTGCGTCAACATCCGACCTTTAACAGGCTGCGACGCCTTCACCGGCGCAGCCGTGGAATTCTTCTTCCTCGCACTCTGATACCCCCCATCACCCAGCGGCTGAAACGTTGGGATGAGGTGATGTTTGCCGTTGCCGACCAAATCCGCGCGGCCCATGGCTTTCAGGGCTTCGCGCAGCAGCGGCCAGTTGTTGGGATCGTGGTAGCGCAGGAAGGCTTTGTGCAGGCGACGGCGTTTTTCGCCTCGCACGATGTCTACCGTGTCTTCTTCCGTGGCCTCGCGGCGCACGCGGCGCAGGGGGTTGCGGTTGGTGTGGTACATCGCCGTGGCGGTGGCCATGGGGCTGGGGTAGAAGGTTTGCACCTGATCGGCGCGGAAGCTGTTTTTCTTCAGCCAGACGGCCAGGTTCATCATGTCTTCATCGCTCGTGCCGGGGTGGGCGGCGATGAAGTACGGGATTAAAAACTGCTTCTTGCCGGCCTCTGCGCTGTATTTTTCGAACAGCGTTTTGAACTTGTCATAACTGCCGATGCCGGGCTTCATCATCTTGGTGAGGGGGCCTTGCTCGGTATGCTCGGGCGCGATTTTGAGGTAGCCGCCGACGTGGTGCGTCACCAGCTCTTTGACGTACTCGGGGCTTTGCACGGCCAGGTCGTAGCGCAGGCCGCTGCTGATCAAAATCTTCTTCACGCCTTTGAGCGCGCGGGCGCGGCGGTACATCTTGATGAGCGGCGCGTGGTCGGTGTTCAGGTTGCTGCAAATGCCGGGATAGACGCAACTGGGCTTGCGGCAGGCGGATTCGATCTCGGGCGATTTGCAGCCGATACGGTACATGTTGGCCGTAGGGCCACCCAGGTCGGAGATCGTTCCCGTGAAGCCTTTGACCTTGTCGCGGATGTCTTCGACTTCTTTGATCACCGAGTCTTCACTTCGGCTTTGGATGATGCGACCTTCGTGCTCGGTGATGCTGCAAAACGTGCAGCCGCCAAAGCAGCCGCGCATGATGTTGACGCTGAAGCGAATCATCTCCCACGCGGGGATTTTGGTGGCGTGATCGTGGCTGCCGTTGGCATCGGCATAGTCAGGATGTGGGCTGCGCGCGTACGGCAAGTCGAAAACGAAATCCATCTCATCCGTGGTGAGCGGGATGGGCGGCGGGGTGATCCACACGTCTCTGGCCGTGACACCCTCGCCATGCGCCTGCACCAGCGCGCGGGCGTTGCCCGGGTTGGTCTCCAGATGCAGCACGCGGTTGGCGTGGGCGTACAGCACCGGGTCTGCGCGCACCTGCTCGTACGCGGGAAGGCGGATCACGCTCCTGTCACGCGGGGGCACGTTCAGTTTGCCAGAAGTGGCTTTAGATACCCAATTTGGGTTTTTTACGAATGAAATGACACTCTCAGAGGCTTTTATTGAATCAAATTGGCCCTTAGCTCTCGTATCTTGTGCATAACCAGCTATATTAACAGGAGCGTTGACGCTGTTGGCATTTTCAGCATCTTCCTTCGCACAGGTGCTGCCCTGCCCGGCTGCCTGCTCAGACGTGGTCTGGTACGGGTTGATGTGCGACTCCACACGTCCTGGCGCATCGACATCGGTCGAATCAATTTCAAACCAGCCCAGGCGGGTCTCGTCGTCGGGCCTGCGCACAAAGGCGGTGCCGCGCACGTCGGTGATCTGATGGACTGGCTCGCGCGCACCCAAGCGGTGCGCGATTTCGACAATCGCACGCTCGGCGTTGCCGTACAGCAGTAAATCGCACTTGGCATCCACCACAATACTGCGACGGACTTTGTCGCTCCAGTAATCGTAGTGAGCGATACGGCGCAAGCTGCCTTCAATACCACCCAGGATGATGGGCACGTCTTTGAAGGCCTCGCGGCAGCGCTGGCTGTAGACGATGGCGGCACGGTCTGGCCGCTTGCCGCCCACGTCGCCGGGGGTGTAAGCGTCGTCACTGCGGATTTTGCGATCAGCCGTGTAGCGGTTGATCATGCTGTCCATGTTGCCCGCAGTCACGCCCCAGAACAGATTCGGCCTACCCAGGGCTTTGAAGGCCTCGGCGCTGGTCCAGTCGGGTTGCGCGATGATGCCGACTCGGAAGCCCTGCGCCTCCAGCATTCTTCCGATGACGGCCATGCCAAAGCTGGGGTGATCGACGTAGGCGTCACCCGTCACCAGAATGATGTCGCAACTGTCCCAGCCGAGCACATCCATCTCTTTGCGCGACATCGGCAAAAATTTGGCCGTACCGAAGCGGGCTGCCCAGTATTTGCGGTAGCTGGTCAGCGGCTTGGCGGCGCGCGCGAAAAAGGAGACATCAACGGGTGCGTTCATAGGGATTCGGGTAACCCCTGATTGTAAGGTTTCGCGCCTTTTTCGAATTCGCGCAGCCTGCAAACCCTTATGCGGTGCGCATCTGGCGGGCTTTTAGGCCCTATTTCTGCGGCAAAGTGCACACGGTTTTCTAAGCCGGAGGACTAGACTGGAGAACCTCTAATCTGTGCCCACGCCGCCACAATGGCACTCGACAATTTTTCATCGTTCTTTGACCTGCTGACCCTGGGCGCCTATCGCGCGTCGCCCGAGGGCCGCCTGCTGCGCGCCAACATCGCGCTGGCGCGCCTGCACGGCTTTGCGAACGAGGCAGAACTTCTAAAGGCTGCCAACGCGCCGCAGGCTCCGGGCTACGTGCAAGACGAACGCAAGGCCCAGTTCGCCGCCTTGATGACGAGCTTGGGCAAGGTGACAGATTTCAACGCCGAGATTCATCGCCTCAAAACCGGCGAACCGGTCTGGGTACGCCAGCATGCGCATGCGGTGACGGACTACCAGGGCATCGTGAAGTACTTTGAAGGCACGGTCGAAGAAATCAGCCAGCCACCCCGCGCCGCGTCCCAACACATCAATCCGCTATGGGAGCAGCTAAGCGACAAGGCCATGCTGCTGGAGGCCGTCGTACAGACCATTCCCGACATGGTTTGGCTCAAAGACGCGAGCGGCATTTACCAGGCCTGCAATGCAGCGTTTGAAAATCACTTTGGCCACACCGCCGCCCAGATCATCGGCAAGTCGGATGCCCACTTCCCGGGCAACAAGGTGGCCCTGCGGCTGGCCCGCACGGACTACAGCACGCTGTTGACAGGGCAGATGGCGAGCTTCGAAGAAGAACTGCCCATCCCCAGCGCAGTAGGTGCAGCCGTTGGGGGCACGTTTGAGATCATCAAGACGCCGATGCGCAATGCGCTTGGCGACATCATTGCCGAGCTGGGCATGGCGCGCAACATCACGGATCGCAAGCGCTCAGAGAACCAGCTGCGCGATGCCAGCGAGCAGTTTGAACTGGCCCTCATCAGTGCCGAGCTGGGGGTGTGGGCGCAAACGATGGGGCCTGAGGAATCAATGCGCTTCGAGATGGACTCACGTGCCCGCGCCATCCTGGGCCTGCGCCTTCAGGATCTGCAAAGCAGCAAGTCGTGGACGCAATGGGTGCATCCGGATGACCTGCCGCAGGCCCTGCAGGAGATGCACCGCCACCTGGCCCATCAAACGCTTTTCTTCGAGGCCGAGTTCCGTGCGCAACACCATGATGGCCGCTGGCTGTGGCTGAGCAGCCGGGGCAAGGTGGTGCAAAGCAGCCCCACGGGCGAGCCGCTGCGCGTGGTTGGCACGCTGATGGACATCACCGCGCGCAAAGGCGCCGAGGAAGCTATTCGCCAAATGGCCTTTCAAGACGCGTTGACGGGTCTGCCCAACCGGCGCCTATTGGTCGACCGACTGCAACAGGCTTTGCTGACCAGCGCGCGCCACAAGCGCAGTGGCGCCCTGCTGTTTTTGGATCTGGACAAGTTCAAACATCTGAACGACACGCTGGGCCACGAGGTCGGCGACCAGTTGTTGCAACAGGTGGCCCAGCGCATCCTCAAGAACGTGCGCGCGGTGGACACTGTGGCGCGCATTGGCGGTGATGAATTCGTCGTACTGATCGCCGACCTGAGCGAAAGCCAGAGCGATGCCAAGCTGCACGCCACCCAAGTCGGGCAGAAGATACTGACCGCGTTGAACGAGCCTTACGACTTGGGGCCGCACCGTCACAGCAGCACGCCCAGCATAGGCGCCACCTTGTTCACTGGGGCAGAAAAAAGCCCGGCTGATGTGCTGCGCCAGGCCGATATGGCGATGTACGAGGCCAAGGCGAAAGGGCGCAACCGGCTGCGGTTTTTTGAATCGACGTTTGATGAGGAGATTGGCTAGCGAACGGTCAATTTCGCTCTAAACCACGTCAGCACAGCCGGGGCCACCCACACCACGACGGTCACCGCTGCCAGCGTCGCGGCAATCGGCCGGGAGAAGAAAGCGAGCATATTGCCGTCTGCCTTGATCATTGAGGTGATGAAGTTCTCCTCCAGCATACCGCCCAGCACCACACCCAGGATCGCAGGCGCAATGGGAAATTTGTTCTCCTCCAGCAAGTAGGCCACCAGGCCAGCCACCAGCATCACGCCCACATCAAACAGCGTGTTGTTGATGGCAAAGGTGCCCACGATGCAAAACACCAGGATCACTGGCATCAGCAGATTGCGCGGCACTTTCAAAATGCGCCGTGCCACCTTGATGCACAGGATACCCAGCGGAATCATGATGATATTGGCGACAATGAAAATCAGGAACACCGCATAAATGTTCTGCGGATTGGTGGTGAACAGGGACGGCCCAGGGTTCATGTTCTTCATGTACAGCACCCCGATGACGATGGCAGTGATCGAGTCGCCTGGAATGCCAAAGACCAGGGCCGGAATCCACGCCCCAGCCAGCGCACTGTTGTTGGCAGAGCCTGATTCAACGATACCTTCTACATGGCCGGTGCCAAACTTTTCGGGCTCTTTGGAGAACTTTTTGCTCACGGCGTAGGACATCCAGGCGGCAATGTCAGCGCCTGCACCCGGTAGTGCACCCACAGCGGTTCCCAACGCACTGCCACGCAAAATTTGCACGGGATATTTTTTCGCCAAGGCCCACTGGCCTTTGAGCACATTGCCGACCTGCTCAACCACAAGCTCGGCTTGAGAGCTGGTGTCGACCACGTAGCGGATGATCTCCGAGATGGCAAACATGCCAATCATCATCGAGATCATGCCAATGCCGCCCATCATCTCCGTATTGCCGAAAGTGAAGCGCGGAAAGCCCGCAGGATTGCCCAGACCCACACACGCCACCAGCAGCCCCAGGAACAAGGTGATCAGCCCTTTGAGCGGTCGATCAGAGGTGATGAATACCGCGCAAGTCAACCCCAGCAGCACGAGCCAGAAATACTCAAACGAGCTGAATTGTGTCGCAAACTCAGCCAGCGCAGGCGCCGCCACAATCAACACAAACGTGCCAAACAGACCACCCACGGCCGAGAATACCAACCCCGCCCCCAAGGCCATTTCAGCTTGTCCCTTTTTGGTCATGGCAAAAGCTTCGTCCGTGTAGGCGGCGCTGGCGGGTGTGCCGGGTATGCGCAGCAAACAGCCGGGAATGTCGCCTGAAAAAATTGCCATCGCGGTTGCCGTAACAATCGCGGCAACCGCCGGTATCGGAGCCATGAAAAACGTCACCGGCACCAAGAGCGCGGTGGCCATCGTGGCCGTCAAGCCTGGCACCGCGCCCACAAACAGGCCGTACAGCGAGGCCAGCACCATCACCATCAGGGTGTAGGGGTCAAACACCATGCCAAAGGCCTGATTAACGGCAGTCCACATCGTCAGTTACCAGGCATAAGGGGTCAGCACGCCCCAAGGCAAGGGTACGCGCAGGATCTTGTAAAACGCAAAGTGAATCACCAGCGTGGCGATGAAAGCCACCAACATCGATTTTTTAAATGGAACCTTCAGGATGTAGAACAGGCTGGTCAAAATCAAGCTGGAGGTGATAAAGAACCCCAGCCGCTGCGAAGCCAGTATGTAAAAGACAACTGCGCCAATCAGCACCACAAACGCAAGGAGGTGGCGCGGTGAGCGCACCCAGTCTTGCACCTGCACCCAGGGTTGCTCCGAGCGGTTGATCCAGCCACGCACCAGCAAAATCAACCCGCCCACGCACAACCCTACCGCGATCAGGCCGGGGAACAGGCCCGGCCCCACTTGCTGCCCTGGTATTTTGGGAAACCCCTGCACCGCAACGAGCACGCTCGCACCCAACACAAACAACAGCGCGCCAAAAATCGCGTCGTTCAACTTCACAGGTGGACCCGCGATTGCTGCGTTATCAATTGCTGCTTTATCGATTGCCGCGTTACTTCACTAAACCCACTGCCTTCATCGTGGCCCCCAGTTCCGCATCTGATTTAGCCATGAACTTCGCGAAGTCATCGGGTGCCGCGTAAATCACACCGTAACCCTGCTTGGCCATGAACTCGTTGTACTCTTTGCTGGCCGCTACTTTTTTAATGGCAGCACCGAGCTTGTCGCGCGCTTCAGGGGGAATGCCCTTGGGTGCCACAAGCCCACGCCATGCGCCCATGGTCCAGTCGCTGCCCAAAGCGGTCTTGAGTGTCGGCACATTCGGGTACAGGGCAGACGGCGCGGCATTCATGATGGCCAGGCTGCGCACCTTGCCCGAGTCGATCAAAGAGCGCGCCTCTGGCAACGATGAAGGCACCACTTCCACGCCACCGGCGACCATGTCTTGTAAACCCGGTGCAGCGCCATTGCTGGGCACCCAAGGCAGTGCAGCTGGGTCGATTTTCTGATCCCGCAGCAAGCCCGCAATGGCCAAGTGCCAAATGCCACCCTGCCCTGTGCCCGAGGCTTTGAACTTGCCGGGGCTGGCTTTGATCGCTGCCAGCAGATCCTGCACTGTTTTATAGGGCGAATCCGCACGCACCTGCACACCCGCTGGATCTGCATTCACCAGGCCCAACGGGGTGTACGAGGTACCAGTCAATTCGGTCAAGCCCTGCCAGTGCATCATGCCAATCTCGACGGTAGCCATGCCGATGGTGTAGCCGTCTGCAGCAGCCGAGGCAATGGCTGAATGCCCGACCACCCCGCTGCCACCCGTTCGGTTGACGACCGTCACCGGTTGGCCCAAATCCTTCTCAAGCAAACTGCCAATGATGCGCGCGGTGGCATCAGTGCCACCCCCGGCACCCCACGGGACGATGAGTGTGATCGGGCGCGTTGGGTAGGCTTGGGCGAATACGCTTGTCGCGGCGGCGGCCAGTGTCAGACCCGCAAAAACCTGAGTAGCCTGCTCGATGAACGTGCGACGGGAAGTCTTCTGAAGGGCGGTCATGGGGTCTCCTGAATTTGATGGCCTGCTGGACAGAACAGCCTAGCGCAGTACTGGCCGCTCGGCATTAGGGTGAACCATGCTGTCGTATCATGATTGAGGCAGTTGCCACCGCATATAACTTCACCCAACCCACGCAGCAAACAACCATGTACCAATCCAACTTGATGAGCGGCCAGCGCATTCTGGTCACCGGCGGCGGCACCGGCCTCGGACAATCAATGGCCGAGCATTTTTTGAGCCTGGGTGCGGACGTGGCGATCTGCGGGCGGCGTAAACAAGTCTGCGACGCGACGGCGGATACCTGGCGCGCCAAGTTCCCCAAGGCGCGCATCGATACCTTCGGCGTGGACATCCGCATCGCACAAGCGGTGGAAGAGATGGTCGAATCACTGTTCGCCACCGGCGGGCTGACCGGCTTGGTCAACAACGCGGCAGGCAACTTCATCTCGCCCACTGAGTCTCTGTCACCACGCGGTTTCGACGCGATTGCGGGCATCGTCTTTCACGGCTCGTTTTACGTGACGCAAACCATCGGCAAACGCTGGGTCGCTGAGGCGAAGGCGGGCACGTGGTCGCGCGGCCAACCGTTCAGAAACGTCATGAGCATCATCACCACCTGGGTAGACAACGGCGGGCCATATGTTGTGCCTTCCGCGATGAGCAAAGCCGGGCTGGATGTTATGACCAAATCGCTCGCCGTCGAATGGGCCAAGTTCGGAATTCGGTTGAACGCCATCGGCCCCGGCGAAATCCCCACCGAGGGCATGAGCAAACGACTGAACCCTGGCGACGAACCCGGCGCCCGCAGCAAAAAGAACAACCCCATGGCCCGTGTCGGCGAAATGCGCGAACTGCAAAACCTCGCCACCTTCCTGATGGCCCCCGGCCACTGCGACTGGCTCACCGGCCAGAGCATCATGATGGACGGCGGCGGTGCGCTGGCCACCGGTGGCAATTTTTACGAATTGCGCCATTGGACAGATGCAGATTGGCAGGAAGCCCGCAGCAGCATCGAGGCGCAGAATACGAAGGACAAGGCGCAGCGGTAAGGATCTTGCGACAGATGGACAGACACTACTTTTTCAATTAACCGACGCGAACCGCGCGGCACCCACCTCCAGAGGCAGCTTCAACGCATTGGTCAAATAGCTTACCGTGCGGTAAAACCCCGCCAGCATCAGCAATTCCATCATCGCCTCATCGCTGAACATCGCCTTGAGAGACAACCACAGCGCTTCATCGACCGTGCAATCTACATGCAGTGCATCGCAAAGCCGCAACAGCAGGCGCTCGTCATCAGGCCAACAGTCATCCTGCGGACCGCCTTTCACGAATGAACGGATTTGATCTGAGGTCAACTTGACATGCGCTGCGAAGGCCGCAATGTGCACGCCCCACTCGTACTCGGAGCCGCACAAGGCAGTAGTTCGGTCAATCACGATCTCGCGCTGGCGCATCGTCAGATGCCCTCTGTCCAGCAGCCCGGCGCTGAAAAATTTGTTGAACAGTCGCGGGTCGCGCGCCAGTGTGGTGAATAGCACCAGCGGCGGCTTGCCCTTCATCGTGGCATCAAGCCAGCCCTGAATTTCTCCCTGGAAAGGCGCAGAGGCAGGGGTGATACGGGCTTTCATGGTAAGTCTCCTAAAAAGTGAACGGCAATGCTATGCTTGCAAAATGAAAGCATATCATCAAATCTAAATTTTTGCTTTAGAAAGTAAAGCGTGACGTCGTCTAAAACACCTAAAATCGGCACACCCGTTCGCGGCTCAAAAACTGGCCGTCCCATCATGGTTGCGCTGGACTTGCTGGGCCGCCGCGCGGCGCTTCGCATCTTGTGGGAATTGCGTGGCGAGCCGCTCACTTTTCGCGCACTACAGGACGCTTGCGAAACCAACTCCCGGCTCCTGAACACGCGCTTGACCGAGATGCGCGACGTCAGTTTGATCGAGCATGCCGACGGCGGCTACCGCCTGAGCGCCCAAGGTAGAAAGCTGCAAACAGCGTTAAAGCCGCTCACCACGTGGGCGCAAGGTTGGAGCCAGGAGAATTGACCAATCTGGGTCACCTCTGCGATAGCCCACACTGCTTAAAAACATGATCCTGCGCTAAGCTGCCAACAAGCCACTTCAAGGAGACACACATGACCACGGATTTGATCGAAAGCGTTGACAACGGCATCGCCACGCTCACCATGAACCGCCCCGACGCGCGCAATGCGCTCACGCCGGACATGATGCAGGCGTTGCTGAGCGCCCTGCCCCGTTTGGCGGCTGACCCCGCCGTGCGGGTGGTCGTACTCACGGGCACAGGGCGAGCGTT
Organism: Rhodoferax sp.; assembly: GCA_031380235.1. Classification (GTDB taxonomy): domain Bacteria; phylum Pseudomonadota; class Gammaproteobacteria; order Burkholderiales; family Burkholderiaceae_C; genus JANYCG01. The sequence continues at coordinate 12,873 of JANNFW010000097.1, forward strand.
CTGCGCGGGTGGCGATGTGAAGGCGTTTGCGAAACGGGCTGCGGCTGGCAGTGGCGCAGGCGGCATGAGCTTCGATCAAAAAGTAAACGACCTGCGGGCGCGCATGGAAGTCAGCCGCTGGTTGCACGAAATGCCCAAGCCGACGTTGGCAGTCATCCCCGGCGCAGCAGCGGGTGCGGGCTTGTCAATGGCGCTGGCGTGTGACATGCGCATCGCCTGCGACGACGCCAAGCTCACCACTGCGTTCTCAAAGGTAGGCCTGTCAGGCGACTTTGGCGGCAGCTATTTTTTGAACCACTTGGTTGGCGCAGCAAAGGCGCGTGAGTTGTACTTTACCGCCCAGGTGCTGCGCGGCGATGAAGCATTGAAAATCGGCATGGTCAACCGCGCAGTACCTTTCGAACAACTCGCTAAAGCCGCGCACGACTACGCGCAAGAGCTGGCGTCCCTACCGACCATCGCCATCGGCTACATGAAGAAAAACCTGAACGTCGCCCTGCGCGGAAGCTTAAGCGACACGCTGGATGCCGAGGCGATTCACATGATCAGCACGTTTGATACCGAAGATCACAAGGGAGCGGCTAAGGCGTTTGTGGAAAAGCGCCAGCCGGAGTTTAGGGGACGGTGATATCGATGGGGTTAAATCCGTCACTTCCCCAACCCCATCGCCCGCGTAATCACCTCCTTCATGATCTCGTTCGTGCCGCCGTAGATGCGTTGCACGCGGGCGTCGGCGTAGGCGCGGGTGATGGGGTATTCCCACATGAAGCCATAGCCACCGAAGAGCTGCACGCATTCGTCCATCACTTTGCATTGCAGGTCGCTGCACCAGTATTTGGCCATGCTGGCGGTGGCAGTGTCTAGCTTGTCTTGCATCAAGAGTTCGGCGCATTTATCGACGAAGACCTGGCCGATCTGGACTTGGGTTTGCAGCTCGGCCAAGGTGAATCTTGTGTTCTGAAAACTGGCCACGGGCTGGCCGAAGACTTTGCGGTCTTTGACGTAGGTGACTGTCCAGTCGATTGCGGCTTGCGCAGCGGCGATGGCACCGATGGCGATTTGCAGGCGCTCCCACGGCAACTGCTCCATCAGGCAGATGAAGCCACGGTTTTCCTGAAGCGAGCCGCCGAGCAGGTTGTCTGCTGGCACTCTGACGTTGTCGAAGAAAAGCTCCGACGTGTCTTGCGCCTTCAAGCCCAATTTTTTGAGCCGCTTGCCAACGGAGAAGCCCGGCATGCCGCGCTCGACCAGCAAGAGGCTCGTACCCTTGGCACCAGCGGCCGGGTTGGTTTTGGCGACGACGATGATCAGGTCGGCGTGCCAGCCGTTGGTGATGAAGGTCTTGCTGCCATTGAGCAAGTAGCTGCCGTCGGCTTGCTTCAGCGCGCTGCTTTTGATGCCCTGCAAGTCTGAGCCTGCAGCAGGCTCGCTCATGGCGATGGCACCGATCATCTCGCCGCTGGCCAGCTTCGGCAAGTACTTGGCCTTTTGTTCAGGCGTGCCGTAGTGCAACAAATACGGAGCGACGATTTCGCTGTGCAAACCGTAGCCAATGCCGCTGAAGCCAGCGCGGCCCAGCTCCTCCATCTGAATGACGGAATACAGCTTGTCGGCCCCTGCACCGCCGTGCTCCTCGGGCATGGTCATGCACAAAAAGCCGTTCTCGCCGGCCTTGTTCCAGACGGCGCGATCCACGTAGCCTTGCTCTTCCCAATCGGCATGATGCGGGGCGATTTCTTTGTCCATGAATTTACGAAAACTGTCGCGGAAGGCTTCGTGGTCGGGGGTGAAGAGGCTACGGTCGATCATGCTGTGTCCTGAAGAGTTTTGCTGAAAGGGTTGGGTTCACGACAGATTAAAACAGAGCCCCTTAAAAATTTGGCCCCGCAAACACCTGCTGCTCAAAGCGTTTTCGACTTTGCGGGATGTAAAAATCGGCGCTCCAGGTGTCGTCAGGCGCCAGCCAGCTCTTC
>JANNFW010000143.1:0-4017 GCA_031380235.1 Rhodoferax sp.
ATGAAGCACTACCGACCTAAAGTCGCAACACCTTGATGGGACTGGTTTGCGATTACTTCCCGAGCCAAACAATCGGATACGTCAATCGTATACATGTTCGTACTTGGCAAAGCCTGAGGATTATAGCATGCCCGTGCCCAAACTTGACGACCTCCACGCCACCATCAACCGCGGTCGAGAAGCGAAGGCATCGGCGCAGGCTGAACTCGAACGCGCCATTGAAATCGCGCGATCAAGCGCTTCAAAAATTAACCCCGCGCTCGGTCAACAACAACGCAAAAGAGAAGCTTTAGGGACTCCATGAAAATTGCAGTCATCGGCGCCGGCATCATCGGCATCACCACGGCCTACGAGCTGGCCCTAGATGGGCATGAGGTCACCGTGTTTGAGCGCCGCACCGCAGCCGCTGAAGAAACAAGCTTTGCCAATGCCGGGCTGATCGCGCCGGGCTACGTCACACCGTGGGCCGCACCGGGTATGCCGCTGAAGGTGCTAAAACATTTATTCAGCCGCCATGCACCCGTGAAGGTGTCGACATCTCTGAACGCCAGCGAAATGGCGTGGATTTGGCGCTGGTTCAAAGCCTGCAATCAAGAGACCTACCGCATCAATCGCGCGCATTTGCAGCGTCTGGCTTTTTACAGCCGTACGTGCCTGCACAAAATCACGGCCGACCATCGGTTGGAGTACGACCGCAGCGACGGCTACCTGGTGCTGCTCCGCTCCCAAAGCGATCGGCAAATAGTCGAAGCCAGCCTGCAGGTTTTGCGCGACGCGGGCGTGCCTTTCAATGAGCTTGGGATGCCCGGCGCGCGGCAGATTGAGCCCGCATTGAACCTCGACACCTCGTTCTTCGGGGCCATTCATCTGCCCGGCGATGAGGTGGGAAACTGCCGCCAGTTTGCCCTGCTGCTGGCGGCCGAAGCCCGTCGGCTGGGAGCGCAATTCGCCTTTAACACCACGGTCACCCAGATCAATCACTCCAACGGGGCAGCGCTCTTGGTGGCAGGCACCAAGGCGCCGCGCCGATTCGATGCCACGGTGATGTGTGCGGGCATGGCATCTGCGCAGTTGCTGCAGCCGGTGGGCCTCACGATACCGTTGGCAGCCGTGTATGGCTATTCCCTGAGCGCGCCCATCCGCGAGTTGATGAACGCGCCGCGCAGCGCCATCATGGACGAGCGCTACAAGGTCGCGATATCGCGTCTGGGCAACCGGGTGCGCGTGGCAGGCGGCGCAGAAATGGGCGGCACCCTCACCCAACACCGCGACGCATCGATTCAAACGCTCTACAAGGTTCTGCATGACTGGTTTCCGGGTGCCATCTCGAAATCGAGCAGTGTCCAAATCTGGAAAGGTGCCCGCCCGATGCTGCCCGATGGCCCGCCAATCATTGGTGCCAGCGGCGTGCCCGGCCTCTGGCTGAACCTGGGGCACGGCTCCAGCGGCTGGGCGTTGAGCTGCGGCTCGGCGCGCGCATTGGCAGACCAGATGGCGGGGCGACAACCTGAGCTGGACATGACCGGGTTTGATGTTGCGCGGCTGCGCGCTTGAACCCGAGTGCAATGATGTCATCAGCTACCGCTACAACGTCGCCTCAGTTGATACTGGAGATACTGGGCAACCGCACCGTTGATCGAAACGCTGTCCAGCGTAGCGCAACCCAGCCCTTGTTCGAAACAGCCGCAACGCGCCAGATCGAACACGCGACGCAGGCCGGGCTGACACCTCACGCGCTGATGCAACGTGCTGGTTTGTCTACCGCGCGGCTGGCGCTGGCGCTGGCTCCGCACGCCAATACGTTCTGGATTGCGTGCGGGCCAGGCAACAACGGCGGCGACGGCCTGGAAGCTGCGATGCACCTGAAGCAATGGGGAAAATCGCCCGTGGTCACCTGGCTTGGAGCTCCCACTAAAGCGCCTGCTGATGCCGCTCTGTCTCGCCAGCGTGCGCTCAATGCAGGCGTTACTTTCGTCGATGCGCCACCGGAAGAATTTGATTTTTGTATTGATGCGCTGCTGGGCATCGGTAACTCCTCAACATCTCCTCCACGCGCGATTGAAGGCCGCATGGCTGACTGGATTGCACTGATCAATACGTCGCGCGCACCCGTATTGGCGGTTGACTCGCCGACCGGTTTGAACGCTGACACGGGCGATGCCGGCACGGTGTGCGTGCGGGCCAGCGCAACGCTCAGCCTGGTCACGCTCAAACCGGGTTTGTTCACCGCCCAAGGGCGCGATGCCAGTGGCGATATCTGGCTAGATACGCTGGGCGCGCAAGACATCCGCGCGGTGGATGCACCTACTGCCTGGCTGGCTCGCGCGCCGGCCAGTTGGGCGCGCGCTCACTCCTCACACAAGGGAAGCTTCGGCGACGTGGCGGTGATTGGCGGTGCGCCAGGTATGACGGGCGCGGCCCTGCTGGCGGCCTCTGCGGCGCTGCATTTTGGCGCGGGGCGCGTTTACGTCATGCTGTTGGACGGCGGCTCGATGGCGGTAGACCCGCAGAACCCCGAGCTGATGTTCCGACCGTTTGACGATCACAACTTCGCAGCCTCATTCGGGTCGGCCGATACGGCAATGACCGCAGTGTGCGGGTGTGGCGGTGGCACAGCGCTGATCGCGCCAGTTGTTGCGAAGCTGCTGTCCAGCAACGCCCACGCCGTCCTCGATGCAGACGCTTTGAACGCCATCGCCGCTGACACGGCATTGCAGTCCATCCTGAGCGCAAGGGCTGCGCGCGGACTGCAAACCGTGTTGACACCCCACCCCCTGGAAGCGGCTCGCTTGCTGGCCACCGAGACTCAAACCATTCAGCAAAACCGCCTCCACTCGGCGCAGATACTGGCGCATCAGTTCAACTGCATCGTCGTGCTCAAAGGATCTGGCACAGTGATTGCCGCACTGGGGCAGACCCCGGTTATCAACCCCACGGGCAACGCCCTACTTGCGACCGCAGGCACGGGCGACGTACTGGCCGGGATGGTCGGCGCGCGGCTTGCGAGCCTGCGAAGTCAACATATCGACACTCCCACAACTCGCGCGGCGGTTACGTTTCAGGCAGCCTGCGAAGCGGTTTACGTCCACGGTCTGGTTGCTGACGAGTGGCCTGCGCAGCGTGCGCTAACGGCAAGTCGCTTAGCGCAAGCGGTGCAAATGGACATCTAGCCACCTAGAGTTTGCTACTAAATACGTAGCTAACTATGCATGATATTCGAGAGCTAGAGGCTCATTTTATTCATAATTTTCGCCAAAACGCACTTTTTGGGTGAATAATTAACCTACAGGTTAATTCACGACCTCAAAATCACCCACGCCCGACAAACGGCATTTTTGTCGCCATCACGGTATGGAACAGCACATTCGCCTCGAGCGGCAGGTTGGCCATGTACAGGACCGATTGACCGACGATATTCACGTCCATCAGGGGCTCAATGGCGATCTCGCCATTGGCCTGCTGCACGCCCGTGGCCATGCGCTGCGCCATTTCGGTGGCAGCGTTGCCAATGTCGATCTGGCCGACGGCAATGTCGTATTTGCGGCCATCCAGCGCAGCGGTTTTGGTGATGCCTTTGACGGCATGCTTGGTCGACGTGTAAGCAATGGAATTCGGGCGCGGGGTCGTCGCGGAAATCGATCCGTTGTTGATGATTCGTCCGCCGCGCGGTGTTTGCGCCTTCATCACCCGAAAGGCCTGCTGCACGCACAGGAACACGCCCGTCAGGTTGATGTCCACGACGTTTTTCCATTGCTCCAGCGTCAAATCCTCCAGCGGGATGGCCGGTGCCCCCACGCCCGCGTTGTTGAACAGCACATCGACCCGCCCAAAGGCTTTCACCGTCGTATCGAACAGCGCTTTGACTGACGCGGGGTCTGCCACATCCGTCGGCACGGCCAACGCCCGCGCGCCTGCCCCGCTTTGGGCGATCACCTCCGCCAGCGGTTCCGCGCGACGGCCCGCCAGGGCCACGTGGTAGCCGTCTTTGAGCAAGGCCAGCGCGGCAGCCTTGCCTAC
>JANNFW010000153.1:0-3964 GCA_031380235.1 Rhodoferax sp.
ATCGTGGCGGGGAATGAAACATGAATATCTTGATCGAGGGTGGCCGCGTCATCGACCCCGCCAGCGGTTTTGATCAGACTGCGGACGTCGCGATTTCTCACGGCTTGATCGTCGCGATGAACGCCATTCCCAGCGATTTCAAAGCCGATCAAACCATCGATGCTAGCGGCTGCGTCGTCGCACCGGGCCTGGTGGACTTGGCGGTGCGTCTGCGCGAGCCCGGCCATGAGCACGCGGGCATGCTGGCCAGCGAGTTGGCGGCGGCCGCCGCAGGTGGCGTGACCAGCGTGGTCTGCCCGCCGGACACCGACCCCGTGCTGGACGAGCCCGGCCTGGTCGAGATGCTGCGCTATCGCGCGGAACGCCTGCAAACCTCCCGCGTCTTTCCGCTGGGGGCGCTCACCCGCAATCTGGCTGGCGAAATTTTGACGGAGATGCGCGCGTTGACCGATGCCGGCTGCGTCGCGTTCAGCCAGGCCGAGGTGCCGTTGTCCAACACGCTGGTTCTCTTAAGAGCGCTGCAATACGCCAGCACCATGGGCTACGCCGTGTGGCTGCGTCCGCAAGACATGCACTTGGGCCAAGGCGTTGCCGCCAGCGGGCCTGTTGCCACGCGCATGGGCTTGGCAGGCGTACCGGTAGCGGCGGAGACGATTGCGCTGCACACGATTTTTGAGCTGGTGCGCGCCACCCAAGCGCGCGTTCACCTGTGCCGCATCAGCAGCGCGGCGGGCGTGGCCCTGATGTGCGAGGCGAAGGCGCAGGGCCTGCCGGTCACCTGCGATGTCAGCATCAACTCGCTGCACTTGATTGATGTGGACATGGGGTTTTTTGACAGCTGCATGCGATTGAACCCGCCCCTGCGCCAAGCGCGCGACCGCGATGCCCTGCGCGCGGGGCTGGCCGATGGCACGATTGACGCACTGGTGTCTGATCACACGCCCGTCGATGAAGATGCCAAAGCCCTGCCTTTCGCCGAGGCCGAGCCCGGCGCCACCGGGCTGGAGCTGCTGCTGAGCCTGGCACTGAAGTGGAGCCGTGAAGAGGGGGTTGACTTGGGGAGAGCACTCGCCTGCCTCACCCAACATCCAGCGCGGGTGCTAGACCCATCTACCGGGTTGCTGGCAAACAGTTTGGGGCGGCTACATGCAGGCGGCACGGCGGATATCTTCGTGTTCGACCCCGATGCCCACTGGGTCGTTACGCCACAAGCCTTGAAAAGCCAGGGCAAGCACACGCCATTCTCGGGCTACGAACTGCCCGGTCGTGTGCGCTGCACGCTGGTGGGTGGCCGAGTTGCCTACCAAGCTGACAACTAGCCCCGCGCCACGAACTCACAGATTGGATGCCAAGGCGCGCATGAACCGACTTGCTGCCTGCTGGAAACTAGCGCGGGCACTGCTGCACGCGATGATCGGCCTGGTCACCATTTTGGTTCTGTTCCCGCGCATCACGCCCGAGAACCGCCAGCGGCGGGTGCAGGTCTGGTCAAGTGAAATGCTGGTGTGCCTGGGGTTGGAGCTGCGCGTGACCGGCCAACCCGCCCCCAACGGCCCGATGCTGCTGGTGGCCAATCACATCTCGTGGGTGGACATCACCGCGCTGCACGCCGCGAGGTTTTGCAAGTTTGTCTCCAAGGCCGACGTGAAGCGCTGGCCGCTGATCGGCGCGCTGGCCAGTGGCGTCGGCACCTTGTTCATCGAACGCGAGTCCCGCCGCGATGCCATGCGCGTGGTGCAGCACATGGCGCAAAGCCTGCGCGACGGCGACGTGCTGGCCATCTTTCCAGAAGGCACCACCAGCGACGGTACCAGCCTGCGCGCCTTTCACGCCAACCTGTTCCAAGCCGCCATCTCGGCAGGCGCGCCAGTGCAGCCCGTGGCGATCAATTTCATCGACAGTCAAAGCGGAAAGCTCACCATGGCACCCGGCTACATCAACGACGACACGCTACTGGTCTCCGTCTGGCGCACGCTGTGCACGCCTGGCATCGCGGTGGTGATCAACTTTGGCACGCCGCAAACTGCGCAGGGCCGCGACCGCCGCGCGTGGGCGGCGCAAGTGCGCGAGGCGGTGCAGCAGCTACGAACGGGTATTTAGGCCAAAAATTAACCTGCAAGTTAATTTATTGTCAAAGTATGCCAGAATGTCGATAATTACGAACAAAATAGTGCTCTAGCTCTCGAATAACGTGCATAAGCAGCTACTTTAAATATAGCGTTCAGGCGCGGTAAGCGAATTTGGGGTCGGATCACAATTTTTCGCGAAGCGCCCGTAGGGTCGGCCAAAGGCCGAGAAAACTTGTGCTCAGACCCCAATTTCGCTGGGCCAGTAGAACGCTGCCAACTCAGACGCGCCCACTTCACACGCAAGGCATGATGGCGCTACTAAGAGTCACTTTGCCTGTAGCATCGACACCATGTCCGGCAAGTACCTTCTTTATCAAATCGACTTCCCCATCACAAATGCGTTGATGAGATGTTGCACTTCCCATCGTGGAACTAGATGGTCGTTTGCCGTAACTGCGCGGTTAGCTCGGGATAGGGCGATCCCTTTCATTCTGTAGGTTTCATATGCAAGCGCTAGCGCTAGAGCAACTTCTCCTGGAAATCCAAGACATCATCCGCTCGATGCCTGGTCCGCGAGATTTCGGCAGGAACCCTGACACCTGTATTCCATGGCTTGGCCGCGCCAGCGCGGGAATGAACCAGTGGGACTCTGCACGCTCTGTGATTCACTTTGAACCGGAAGTTCGGAAGTACACAGGATTGCAGGCCAACGTACGCTTCGTGGACTTCACTCCCTTTCGGCAACAACTTTTAGTGCTCCTTCACCAAGCCGAGAGCGACCTTCGGCTCAGAACCACTGGCCCGCTATCGATTGGGGTCTCTGCTGGTCGAGTATTCGAGTACTTTGATGAGCTTCGAAAACTCATCGAAACGGCCAAGAGTAATTTACTGGTGGTTGACCCGTATCTAGATGCGGAGTTCGTAAGTCGTTACTTAGCCTTCGTTTCTCAGGGAACGAAAGTGAGAATGCTTGCCCGTGAGCGCATATCAACGCTCACGCCAGCAGTTGCGGCGTTCGTTGCGCAGTCCGGACTCTCCGTTGAGGTACGGTCGATCGGCGGCTTCCATGACCGTTACATCTTCGTAGACGGGCAAGCTTGCTATCAGTCCGGAGCATCCTTCAAGGACGGCGCTAAGAAAACACCTACCGTGCTTGTTCAGATCACGGATGCCTTCGCAAGCGTTGAAGCAACCTATGAGCAGCTATGGTTGAAAGCTTCGTCAGTATGAGACTTAACCCTTTGTAGAGACTTCCGAATTTGTCAAGCGCAGCATTTGCTTTTGGCATTCGATTTTCCTCCTCGATAAAGGGTATTTACGCATTGTGAAACAAGGCCTAGGTGCAGTGCCTCACATGTCATTCATGTCAATCTTTGACATTTTCTGGTAGAGTGAAAGCTGTCTTCAAACAGGTGTAAACCATGGGCATGAACGTAAACCTAACCCCTCAGCTTGAAGAGCTTGTGCGCTCGAAGGTGAGCTCGGGCCTGTACTCCTCGGCCAGCGAGGTCGTGCGTGAGGGTCTTCGCCTAATCGACGAGCAGGATCGCCTTCGGCAGGCGAAGTTTGACGAACTGCGGCGCGACGTTCGCAGGGGTTTGGACAGCGGCACGAGCGAGGCTTGGGACGCGACATCCATCAAAACGAAAGCGCGTGCCCGCCGTGCTGCCAAGCCACCTGCCTCGTAGCGTGACGCATGGTCTAGAGGAGCTTAAAATTAACCTGTGAGTTAATTTATCGTCAAAATATGCCAAAATATCGACAATTACAAACAAAATAGTGCTCTAGCTCTCGGATAACGTGCATAAACAGCTATATATAATATAGCAAAATGATACGACGTTGGCACTTCAAATCCCACCCATGTCCCCCAAACTCCTAGCGCCCCTGGCATT
>JANNFW010000182.1:0-5155 GCA_031380235.1 Rhodoferax sp.
AAAGGATCCGTCTGAAAAGCGGCTGGCTTGCCAATGCTTGAACGGCCAGCCGATGGCGTTGAACCAGATGGCGTCTTCAAACGGGCGGTCAATGATCGGCGTGCGGGATCGGTACGGCGGGGGTTTGACTTCGTCCTCGACCGCTTGTGCGAGCGCCCACTCTGCCGGGTTGGGGGTCAGGTCGTCAAACAGGTCTTGCGAGGAGTGGATCGAGACGATGTTGCGAACAACGTCCTGGTGCACGTCGGCCAGGGTGAGGCGCGCAAACAAGGCATCCATGCGCAGCAGGACAGCTAAACGCCACGCGCCCGATCAAGATAGGCGCGCACCATCAGCAGGCCCGAAAAGCCCCATTCGCGCACGATATCTACCGGCGTGAGGTTGTCAAATGCCTTGTTGCGCGTGGACATCCAGCGGTAGGCCAAGTCGCGGTTTTGTGGGAACAGCAGGCGCAGATTTTTGTGGATACCGAGCAAATGCCCCACCCGTTCGTATTGGTCGCGGCTGGTGCCAATGGCCTCGCCCTTGCGGTAGCGCATGAGCGCCGAGCGGTTGCTGGTGGCCAGTCCCAAGAGCGCGGCCTGATCGTCGGTAGGCAGCTTCCAGTGATCGAGCAAAGCCATCACCATTTTGGCAAGTGCGCCTCGGTCTTCTGACGCGACGGGATCAGAACCAAGAACAGCGTTCATTGCGGCACGCCTTTTGTTGAAATAGTTTCAATGGGCGAAGTATAGCGCAATGAATTTATAAATGCAAATAGTGTTTTTATAATACAACCACTGGCCCCTTCAAAACTCGCAGTCTGGTTCTTTTGGAATTTCGAAATCCTCCGGTTTGAACAGGTGCATGTAAGGTTTCAACATACCGCAATACGCGCTCATTGGTAATTCAGGTCGGACAACCAGCTCTTTGTCCCGCAACTCCAACCGAACGCGCGACCCCGCTATAGTGCCCAGCTCGGCCCGCATAACGGCTGGCAAAGTTACTTGGCCTTTGCTCGAAACCTTGCCTATAAACACCTCTCGCGATGGCATAAAAATCCTTCCTTAGCGCGATGCGAATCAAATTTCTTCATCCCAGCATACCCAGCATCTTCAACTCAGCCCACCACCTGTACCCCCACCTTCTCTCCCGCAGCCACAATCTCGCCCCAAGTCTGCAAATCCAGCACGATACCGCTTCCCGCGCGTTTGATCCGCGCAGCGCGCTCGGGGTCGCCCGCAATGTGCAAGCCGTCAGCGTTTGGCGCGACCGGGCCGGCTTGCAGCCAATCGACAAAGGCCAGCGCGTCTTGCTCGAACTCGGCTTGCGTGCCCAGGCGCGCTGGGTCGATCAACACGGTCAACATACCGTTGAACACGGCGCGTTTGAGCAGGGGGATTTCGTGGCAGGTGCCGCCGCCTGTGAGCGCGCCGCCCAACAGCTCGCTGGCCACAGCCATGCCGAAGCCTTTGTGCTCACCAAAGGTCATCAGCGCACCGAACAGTCCGTTGCTTTGGGGGATGACGACCACGCCAGGGTCGGTGGTGGGGTTGCCGTGTTCGTCAATCAACAGACCCGGTGCCACGCGCTCGCCTTTGTTGTAGGCGACCCGCATCTTGCCTTGGGCTTGGCGGCTGGTGGCGAAGTCCAACACAAACGGCTCGCGGCCCTTCAGCGGCACGCCGATGCAAACCGGGTTGGTGCCAAAGCGACCGTCTGCACCACCCCAAGGCGCCACGGCAGGGCGTGCCAGCACGTTGACAAAATGCATCGACACCAAGCCTTGCGCCACTGCCATCTCTGCAAAGTGGCCGATGCGGCCCAGGTGATGCGCATTGGCCAGCGTCATGATGCAACTGCCGTGCTGCTTGGCGCGCGCCAGCCCCAAATACATGGCCTCTTCACCCACCACTTGGCCAAAGCCGCGCTGGCCGTCAAGCGTCAGCATGGTGCCGATGTCCAAGTTGATCTTGGCCGAAGTGTTGATTTGCAATCCATCGGGCTCCATGGCGGCATCGACATAGCGCGGCACCATGCCCACGCCGTGGGAATCGTGGCCGCTTAAATTTGCCATGACCAGGTTGGCGGCAACGGTCGTGGCCTCGGCCTCGCTGCTGCCTAGCGCCTTGAAGATTTGGGTGATCTGGTTTTGCAGGTCTTGGGCGTTGAGTGTTTTGTCCATAGAGTTTCCGTTCCTTTACATGACTGCGCCGAGTTGCCACGGCACAAATTCGTTCTGGCCATAGCCATGTTGTTCGCTCTTGCTCAAAGCACCCGAAGCGGTGGCCAGCACCAGTTCGAAGATGCGTTGGCCCATCTGCGCTACGTCGCTGGTGCCGTCCACAATCTCGCCGCAGTTGATGTCCATATCCTCCTCCTGCTTCTTCCACAAGGCCGAGTTGGTCGCCAGCTTGAGCGAGGGTGACGGCGCGCAGCCATAGGCCGAGCCGCGCCCAGTGGTGAAGCAAATCATATTGGCGCCGCCTGCCACTTGACCCGTGGCGCTAACCGGGTCGTAGCCCGGCGTGTCCATGTAGACGAAGCCTTTGGCAGTGACGGGTTCTGCATATTCATACACCGCCTGCAAGTTCGTGGTGCCGCCCTTGGCGACGGCGCCGAGTGATTTTTCAAGAATGGTGGTGAGGCCACCCGCCTTGTTGCCAGGCGACGGGTTGTTGTTCATCTCGCCTTCATTGATGGCGGTGTAGTGCTCCCACCATTTGATACGGGCGATGAGTTTTTCGGCGATGTCGGGCCGCACGGCGCGGCGCGTCAGCAAATGCTCGGCGCCGTAAATCTCAGGGGTTTCTGACAAGATGGCCGTACCACCATGCGCCACCAGCAAGTCCACCGCCGCGCCCAACGCCGGGTTGGCGCTGATACCGCTGTAGCCGTCCGACCCACCGCATTGCAGGCCGATGGTGATGTGCGACGCACTGCATGGCGTGCGCTTGAACTGGTTGGCGGCGGGCAACATGGCTTTGATTAGTGCAATGCCCTTCTCCACCGTTTTGCGCGTGCCGCCAGTGTCTTGAATGTTGAAGACTTTCAGCGTGTCGCCCTCGCGCAGGCTTGATGTTGCCAGCCACGCGTTGATCTGGTTGCTCTCGCAGCCCAAGCCGACGACGACCACCGCGCAAAAATTGGCATGCGTCGCGTAGCCCGCCAGCGTGCGCTGCAAGACCTGTAGACCCAAGCCGTCGCCATCCATGCCGCAGCCCGTGCCGTGGGTGAGGGCCACCACGCCATCGACATTCGGAAAGTCTGCGAGTGCCTCGGGGTGATTGAGTTTGGAGAAGTGATCGGCAATGGCCCTCGCTGCCGTGGCCGAGCAATTGACGGACGACAGCACGCCGATGTAATTGCGCGTGGCGACGCGGCCATCGTCGCGCTGGTAGCCCATGAAGGTAGCCTCGCGCTTCGGTGCGGGCGCTCTCACATCCGCGCCTATCGCGTAGTCACGCGCGAAGTCGCCCTTGGCCTCGCCCATCCACAGGTTGTGGGTGTGCACGTGGTTGCCCGCCACGATGGGCTTGCTGGCAAAACCAATGATCTGGTTGTAGCGGCGCACGGGCTGGCCCACGGCAAGCTCGCGCACCGCCACTTTGTGGCCTGCGGGAATCAAGCCTTTGACGGCGACGCCTTCAACGCTCGCACCGCCCACCAGTTGGGCGCGGGCAATCAGCACATCGTCGGCGGGGTGAAGTCGAATGAAGGGATTCATGGGTGGGCTACTTCGGTTTTACATTGGTATGATGATTGACCCTTAGTATGTCAGAATCTGACCGCTTGAAGGTTCTGGCTTGAATTCAAATAACGAGGACAAAGACAATGAGACTCCAAGGAAAATCCGCACTGGTCACCGCAGCAGGGCAAGGCATTGGGCGCGCCAGTGTGCTGGCGATGGCGGCAGAAGGTGCGCAGGTGCTGGCGACCGATATCAATGCTGACCTGCTCGCCAGCTACGCGGGCGTCGCCAATGTGACGACGCAAAAGCTCGACGTGATGGACAAGGCGGCTATTCACGCGCTGATCGATAAACATGCCGCGTTTGACGTGCTCTTCAACTGTGCCGGCTTCGTACACCCTGGCACGATTTTGCAGGCGACCGATGAGGAGTGGGACTTCGCCTTCAACCTCAACGTGCGCGCTCAGTTCTGGATGATTCAGGCGGCGTTGCCCAAAATGTTGGCGACTGGTGGCGGCAGCATCATCAACATGGCCAGCGTGGCCAGCAGTGTGAAAGGCTTGCCGAATCGCTTTGTCTACGGTGCGAGCAAGGCCGCCGTGGTGGGCTTGACCAAGGCCGTCGCAGCCGACTTTGTGGCGCAAGGCATTCGCTGCAATGCAATAGCACCCGGCACCGTTGATACACCGTCGCTCGGCGACCGCATCAACGCCTACGCCGATCCGGCAGAGGCACGCAAAGCCTTCATCGCACGCCAGCCCATGGGCCGTCTCGCGCAGGCGCATGAGATCGCGCCGATCATCGTCTACCTGGCCAGTGATGAATCCCAATTTGCGACAGGCCAGCTTTTTTCGATTGACGGAGGCATGACGATATGAACCAGTTGGATTTGAAAGGCCGCCACGCGGTCATCACCGGCGGTGCATCGGGCATTGGGTTTGCCATTGCGCAGCGCATGTTGGCATCGGGCGGCAGCGTGACGCTGTGGGATCGTGACGAAGCGGCCCTGAAAACTGCGACGGCCACCTTAGGTGCGGCGTCACACGGCGTCTCAGTGGATGTCACAAAACAAGCCAGCGTGCAATCCGCCGTGCAGCAAACGCTGAAGTTCGGCAACATCGACATCCTGGTCAACAGCGCGGGCATCACCGGCCCCAATGTCAAGCTGTGGGATTACCCGGTCGCCGATTGGGAGCAGGTGATATCGATCAATCTCAACGGCGTGTTCCTGTGCTGCCGCGAAGTGGTGCCGCACATGCGTGGGCGCAACTACGGGCGCATCGTCAACATTGCATCCGTCGCCGGTAAAGACGGCAACCCCAACGCCAGCGCCTACAGCGCCAGCAAGGCGGCGGTGATCGCGTTGACCAAGTCGCTAGGTAAAGAGCTTGCGGACACCGGAGTGCGGGTGAACTGTGTAACCCCCGCAGCCGTCAAGACCGCCATGTTCGACCAGATGACCCCCGAGCACATCGCCTTCATGCT
>JANNFW010000217.1:0-2680 GCA_031380235.1 Rhodoferax sp.
GCCGTCCAGCTCAATCGTACCTTCGTCAGGGATGATCGCGCCTGACAGTGCCTTGATCAACGTCGATTTGCCAGCCCCGTTGTCGCCAATCACGGCCAGGATTTCGCCTGCGCGCAGCTCAAAGTCAGCACCGTCCAGCGCGGTGACTTGGCCGTAGCGTTTGGTCAAGCCCGTGCCCTTGAAGACGATCTGTGCGATTTGAGAAGTCGCGTTCATTGTGGTGTTCATCAACGACCCCCTTTGCGCGAAAGCTGATCCGCCGCCACCGCCAAAATCACCAAGATGCCGGTGATCAGCGTCTGGTAAACCGAGGCCACGCCCATCAGCGTCAGGCCATTGCGAAATACGCCCACAATCACCGCGCCGACCAGGCTACCCAGAATCACACCGCGCCCGCCAAACAGCGAGGTGCCGCCCAGCACCACGGCGGTGATCGCATCCAGATTCTCCGTCTGCCCCGCCTGTGGATCGCCCACTTCGGTTCTCGCTACCAACAACAGAGCAGCAATGCCATACAAAAAGCCCGCCATCACATACACACCCAGCAAGACCCGCTCAACCGGAATGCCCGTAAGCCGCGCCGCCTCGGGGTTGTTGCCGACCGCGTAGATGTGTCGCCCGGAGGCGGTATCACGCAGCATGTGCCACGCCAGCACGTACATGCCAACCATCGCCACCGTGCCGAGCGAAATCGCGGTGTCACCCACGGTGAAGGTCTTGCCCAGAAAAATCAGAGGATCAGGCAGGTTTTGAACCGTTTGTGAATTCGAATAAATTTGCGTGATGGCAAACGCGATGTTCATCGTGCCTAGGGTGACGATGAACGAGGGCAGCTTGATGCGCGTGACGAGCAGGCCGTTGATCAGGCCAAACAGGCAAGTCACGCCAATGCCGCACATCGCGGCCAATATCGGGTGCATGCCGTAATCGACCGCAAACTTGGTCATGACGATGCCGCCCAGCGCCATCACCATGCCGCATGAAAGATCAATGCCAGCCGTCAGAATAATCAGCGTCTGGCCGATCGCCAACACGCCGACCACCATCACCTGCTGCAGCACCAGCGAGAGGTTTTCGCCCGTCAGAAACCGCTCTGCCTGAGTGGCAAAAAATATGCAGGTGGCTAGCAGCGCCAGCCAGGGGCCAAGCATGGCCCAGGGGATGTGCCGGGGCGCGGATGCGGTGCTAGAAGTGGCCATAAATCAATCAAATTTAGTTATTAAATTGCGCCAGAAAAAGGGGCATGATGCCCCTTTTTCAGCGGATGCGCGAGTGGCGCTGGCTGATTGAGGCTTACTTTTTGCCCCAGCACAAGTCGGTGCCGGTCTTCACGTCTTTGCTGTCCACGCCAGCAACGCCTTTGCTGGCGATCAGGGTCACGCCGGTGTCGACATAGCCGCTGGATTTTTTGCCGCCCTTGGCGTAATCCACACCAGCTGCCACACCCATCGAGGCCATCTTCAGCGGGTACTGCTGCGAGGTGGCAGCGATCACACCCTTGCCCACATCGGCAATGCCAGCGCAGCCGCCGTCAACCGACACAATCACCACGCCTTTGTCTTTGCCTGCCTTTTTCAGCGCGAGGTATGCACCTGCCGCCGCGGGCTCGTTGATGGTGTAAACGACGTTGATGCCGGGGTCTTTTTGCAGGCAGGTTTCCATCGCGGTTTGACCCTTGGCTTGGTTGCCATCGGTGTCAGCCGCGCAAACGGTTTCAGCGGTTTTGGAGAGCTCGTTCGACTTGGCATCGTTCGCAGCCAGGCCGAAACCTTTCATGAAGCCGTTGTGACGCTGCGCGCCCACGGGGTGGCCGGGGAACAAATCGAGCATGGCAATCTTGGCGGGTTTGCCTGCCATGGCGGCTTTGGCGTACTGGCCGATCAACACACCCGCTTGGTAGTTGTCGGTGGCAAACAGGGCATCTGCGCCGTCAAATGGGCTGTCCAAAGCGATCACTTGCACGCCAGCAGCTTGCGCCTTCTTCACAGCGGGGCCAATCGCATCGCCGCTGGAGGTGATCAAAATCGTCTTGGCACCAGCGGCCATCATGTTCTCAATCGCGGTGATTTGTGAGGCGGTGTCGCCGTCTTTTTTGCCGGTAGCGGTCATCAGCTTGGCACCGAGTTTTTTCGCTTCAGCTTGCGCGCCTTCCTTCATCTTCACGAAGAAGGGGTTGGTTTCGGTCTTGGTGATCAGGCCGATAACAGGCTGCTTGGCAGCTTGCGCGAACGCGCTGGAGGCGGCGAAGGCCAGGGCGGTGAGGGCCAAAACGGCGGTGGATTTCTTCATGGTGTCTCCTCGGGATTTCAAAGGGTGGGGGTGAATAGCTACTTTTGCTACGCCTAAAGCGTTGTGCAGATTCTCGATACTTTTAATTAATAAATCAAGTTGTTTTAGTTATGGAAAACCCTTAAGACCAATTAACACCGTGAAATCATGGTCAGGTGCTTAAATTTACCCAATTTAGGTATATTGGGGTTCAAATTACTCCCAAAAAACCGTAAATATGAATCAGAATGGCTTCTGGCTCTCGTAGAACATGCATGAAAAGCTATGTTATTTATAGTATAAAATATTCTAAAACCAACCATGCCTCAATCAATCCTCCAGTTTTGGTTTCACGAAATCACGCCCGCACAGTGGTGGAAAGTCGATCCCGCTTTTGATCGGCTGATCGCAG
>JANNFW010000224.1:0-3489 GCA_031380235.1 Rhodoferax sp.
GTTGGTGCCCAGTACGCCGATCTTGGCGCCGGGGAAGAAGCTGAGCGAGATGTCTTTGAGAATGAAGCGCTTGGGCGGCACCATCTTGCCGACGCGGTTCATTGAAAATACGTATTGAGCCATAGATAGGGAAGTGCGGGGTAAGTGTGAGAGCGGTGTTAAACCGCCATTATCGGTGCAGCCCACCCGAGCAGTTAAGCTCTGATGAGATTCAGGCCTGTCAGGTCGCGTCGCGATCCGGGTTGTTTCGCAGTGCCGTCTGCGCCACTGCATCCAGCGCGCTGCCGACCACATTGCCATCGGACACCACGCGAATCAACCCTTGCGCGCGTCGCCTGTCCATCGTGCGCCGCGACATCGAGTGCGCTGAACCACGCCCTGAGACAAACATGAACAGCGTCAAATGCGGGCTGGACCACGTCAGCTGTGCGCGCACCCACTCCCCCTCAAGCCGCAACTCAACCCAGGAGCCGATGCCCAAATCAGCCACTGACCAGGGACTGGGCTGCGCATCATCGGGCACCACGGCATCGGTCGGAACATCAATCCCTTCATGACCCGCGCCGGCCAAAAAGCCGGATTCATTCGCTTCAGATTCCGCCAGCCAAGGGTCGTCGGCATCCGGGCCGTCGAACGACGGTGCCATCTCGGGCGGCAAGGTCGTCGCATCGCCGTCGAAGCTCGGATTTGCAGGGTCTTGCGCGCCCTGCGCATGTTCCGAAGAACCTTCGGGCAGCTCGAAGGCCTGTTCGTGCACCGAAACCAGCGCATCAAAAAGTAGCGGTATGCGTTCTTCGGGGTAGTTGATCAACTGCAATCCCTGGCGCAGCTTAACCAGCAAATTTGGCACCATTTGAACCAGCTTGTTGCGGTTGCGCCGGGTCAGATTGAGCTGAACGCTCCAGACCAGGTCTTCCACCAACGCGGCGTATCCATCGGGATCTGGCACGCCGTCGGTGCGGCTGAGTTGCGACTCTGCGATCACTTGCGCCCAAGGCCCACGCAAAAACGCGCCAATCATCTCGGGCACGTCTTTGTCGGCCAGTTGCTTCTGGAAATCCTCAGCAACTCGCTGAGCCAGCATATTGCGCTGCTCGGCGTGCAACAGCGAACGGGCATTTTCTTCATGACGTTTGCGCTGGGCATCTTCATCGCGCTCCCAGCCTTCTTCGAGCTTGCGCAACACGCGCGCAAAGGCCGCAGAATCGCCCTCGCCGCCCGTCAATACCTGAACACCATTCGAGAGCGCCTTTGAAAATCGGCCAAACCCTTCATCACTTTCAGAAGAATAGGCCAGACTGCGATGCGTCATGCGATCCAGCAACTGGCGCGCGGGATGCTGGCGCTCGCTGAAGTAGCGCGGGTCGGACTGTGACAAATTCAACAACACCGGCTCCAAGTCCTTGAGCAGCTCACGGATGCGCGGCAGCAGGCGCCGGTCATTCATCAGGTTCTCCAGCATCAGGCGAACCACCTCGCCGCCCAACTCCTGGCCAATCTGCTTGTTCTTCGGCTGGTCGTTGGCCAACATGCCAGAGTTCCCAAAACTTGCGCCTGCCGCTTGCGCCTCGGTTGAATCGCGCTGTTTGGCGCGTTTGGCCAGGCGCATCATCATCGGCTCGACCAGCTTCAAGTCTTCCAACGCGACAACCGAAAAGGGCACCGTGTGCAAGAAATCCTTCTGTGCCGGTGCGGAGGCGCGCGGATCGAAATCACCGGCCAGCAAACGGCGTAGCTTGTCCAGCGTGAGCAAAGTGCGGCTGACGGCCGTTTCAACCGGCTTGCCCCCGGTCGCACCCGCAGCACCGGGCGCGATGCCCAGGGGCATGGCGGGCTCCACGCCCTGCGAGCGCAACCAATTGGTCACGTCCTTGTACAACTGGCGCAGCGAGACACCCATCAAACTGGCAGCGCGCGTGAGCAACACCACACGGACATCGTGGTCGTCCACATGCGCACCCAGGCTGCTGCGCAGCGCCTGCACGAACGACTCGGGCTTCAACGGGTTCAACTGCGATTGAACTGATATCAGGCCCAGCAGGTTGCTCATCAGCGCATTGAGCGGCGGCAGTGTGTCTTCAACCGCTTGTGACACCTCCTGCTGCGCCAGCGCAAACTCGATGTTGGAATCAATCTCTTTTTCGTCCAAAAACTGGAAGTCGTCAAACCGCAAGAGTGGCTTGACCGCCATGTCGTGCGCGCCACGGTAGTAGAGCGCCGCACGCAGTTCTGTTGCGAAGGTTTGCTTAACTTCGGTCGCGTGCGCTTTGAGGTATTCGACCGTGCGCTGCTGGTTGGGATTGGAGCCGGCCATGGTCGAGCCGCCTCTAGCTTGTGCCGTGGCGTGACCTTTGCTAGAGCCCAACTGCTGAGTTTTGGACGAGTTCAGGCCGTCGATCACCGCGTCCATCAGCCGATCAGACTGCTGCAACACGGCCTCAAGGCAATCGCGCAAGACAGGCTTGGCATTGGCCCTCTCGTCAGCCACGCCGATTCGAGGCATCGGAAACATGCTCATCAATCACTCCAATCACGTCCGTGAGATAATACAACGTGTCATGGTGTTTCAGTTGCCCATGACTTCAGCAAATGCTGGAAGTGTTGGGGGCGCGTTTTCACAGACTTGCGCGGTCACTCACTTCATTTTTGACCCTATCTGCCTCGACTGTTTCTGTGGTTTTCAAAATCGCGGACAGGCAGATATCCCAAGCACCCCGGACGGGTGCAACCACTACTCATGAATTTTGAAGATCTAAAGCTGGCTCCAGCCATCGTACAAGCCGTGCGCGAGCACGGTTATGAAACCCCCACTGCCATTCAAGTTGAGGCCATCCCCATGGTGCTTGACGGCCACGACTTGCTCGGCGGCGCGCAAACGGGCACTGGCAAAACGGCGGCCTTCGTGCTGCCGATGCTGCACAAACTTAGCATCGGCGCAGCCGTGCAAAACAAATTTGGCGGCAAGGGCATTCGCGCCTTGGTGCTCACCCCCACGCGAGAGCTGGCGGCGCAGGTTGAAGAATCTGTGCAGGTCTACGGCAAATTTGTAGACCTCTCCAGCACCGTTGTGTTTGGCGGTGTCGGCATGAACCCGCAGATCAGCCGCGTCAAAAAAGGCGTGGACATCTTGGTCGCCACCCCAGGGCGCTTGCTCGACCTGCTTCAGCAAGGCGTGCTGGACTTGGGCCAGGTGCAAATGCTGGTGCTGGACGAAGCCGACCGCATGTTGGACATGGGCTTTATCCATGATGTGAAAAAAGTGCTGGCCGCCGTGCCCCGCGACAAGCAAAGCCTGCTGTTTTCAGCCACCTTCAGCGACGAGATTCGCGACCTGGCCGCCACTTTGCTCAAGAACCCGCAAAGCGTGCAGGTCACCCCGCGCAACACCACGGTGCAACGCATTACCCAGGTGATTCACCCGGTGGGACGCGGCAAGAAAAAGGCCCTGCTGGCTCACATCATTCAAGAGCAAAACTGGAGCCAGGTGCT
>JANNFW010000234.1:0-12111 GCA_031380235.1 Rhodoferax sp.
TCCGTCGGATTTCAGCGCATTAGCGAAGACCTGCGATGTAATCTGACACCGCTTTTATTTCGCGATCATTCATCTTGGCGGCAACCTGCATCATTTGCAGATTGTTCTTGCGAACGCCATCCCTGAAACTGGTGAGTTGGGATGCGGTGTACTCGGCATGCTGGCCGCCCAAGCGCGGGTATTGCGCGGGCAGGCCCGCACCATTAGGGCTGTGACAGGCAGCGCAGGCAGGCACCTGGCGGTCTGCAATGCCGCCGCGGTAAATGCGCTCACCCAGGGCGACCAACTCTTTATCTTTCGCAAAGCCTGGTTTGGCTTTTTTGGCCGTCATGAAATAAGCCATGCCGCGCATGTCTTCATCGCTCAATAACGTCGCAAAGCCCTTCATGACGGCATTGTTGCGTTTGCCAGATTTGTACTCCTGCAACTGCTTGATCAAATATTGAGGGTGCTGCTGCGCCAATTTGGGATTGGCGGCGACGGCGGAGTTGCCATCCACGCCGTGGCACGCCACGCAGACGGCGTTGTAAGTGGCTTCGGCTTTGGCGAGGTCTGGCTTGGCCGCTACTGTAGGGGCTGACGCTACCGTAGGGGCAGGAGATGCAGCAGCCGGTGCGGCGGGCGCTGCCGATGCAGCTGGTGCGGCGGGCTTGGCATCTTGAGCGAAGGTGAAGCTTGGAGAGGCGAGAGCGAAAGCCCAGAGCAACAAAGAGAAGAGGTGAGCAGTCAGCTTCATAGGAAAAATCGCAACGAATGCGTATCGTAAATCGGGTCGGAAGGGCTGAATTAGCCATCGCAAAGCGGGCCAAAGCAGTCGCAAAAACTCTCACATTCTACAATGCTGCCTCGGGTTTCCCCGCTCAACTCTGGGATTGCCCCGCACTCCGATGACTACATCACCCCGCCCACACACTGCCCCCAGCCGAGCCGCCAAGGCCCACGCCATCGCCCCAGCCCTAGTCTCAGCTACTAAGCCCGAGGTCATCGCCACCGGCTGGCTGCACACCGCCAAATTCCTCACCACCGCACCGCAACTGCACTTTTTGCCGGCGCTGAACGTGCCCGAAATCGCCTTTGTAGGCCGCTCCAACGCGGGCAAATCCACCTGCATTAACACGCTGACGCAACAAAAGCAGCTCGCTTTTGCCTCGCGTAAACCAGGTCGCACGCAAAGCATCAACCTCTTCACACTGGGCAAACAAGGCGTGACCGATGCTGTGCTGGCCGACCTACCCGGCTACGGCTACGCGGCCGTGCCCAAGGCCGACAAAGCCCGCTGGCAGCAAGTAATGGCTAACTACCTGGTGACGCGCGAGAACCTCAAAGGCATCGTACTGATGTGCGACCCGCGCCACGGCCTGACCGAGCTGGATGAGATTCTGCTGGACGTGATTCGCCCGCGCGTGGTCGAAGGCCTGAAGTTTTTGGTGGTGTTGACCAAAGCCGACAAGCTCAACAAAAGCGAGCAGACCAAGGCCCTGTCGATCATGAAGCTGCAAGCCGGCGGCGGCGAAGTTCGGCTGTTTTCAGCACCCAAGCGGATTGGGATTGAAGAGGTGTCGATGCTGCTGTGGGATTGGGTGCATCCCGCTTCGGTGACTACCACTTAAGTAGCAATAGACCCACTCCATGATTCAAACCCATCAGCAAGCATTGCCGCACGGCATCACCTTGAGCTGCCGTGCCACAGGCGAGCCAGGCCGGCCAGTCTTGCTGTTCTTACACGGCTTTCCCGAAGGCGCGTTTGTGTGGGATGAGCTACTTGCGCACTTCGCCAAACCGGAAAACGGCGGCTACCGCTGCATTGCGCCGAACCTGCGGGGGTTTGAAAAATCGAGCGCACCTCAGGACGTCAAAGCCTATCGACCCAAATTTTTGGTGCAAGACGTCGCCGCGTTAATCGCGCTCGAAACTGCCCAACAAGGTGGCCAGCTTGCGGCCTTGATTGCCCACGACTGGGGCGGCGCGGTGGCCTGGAACCTCATCAACCAAACGCCTCAATTGGCGCAGAAGCTGGTGATCATCAATTCACCCCACCCCGGCATTTTTTTAAGCGAATTGCAAAACAGCCCGAAACAGCAGGCGGCCAGTGAATACATGAATTTTCTGATCACGCCCGAGGCGGAAAGCTTGCTGGCGCAGGATGACTTCAAGCGACTTTGGCAGTTTTTGATCAAGACGAACACGGGTGCCACCACGGTTGGACAGGAAGCTGGCGCTGCACCTGCGCCCGCGTGGCTGACTGAAGCCGTCAAAAACCAATACCGTGAAGTTTGGAATGCGGGACTGACTGGCGGCTGCAACCTGTACCGCGCCTCGCCCCTGCGCCCGCCCACGCCGGGCGACCCGGCTGCGGCTGCCATCACCCTGCCGCGCGAGATGCTCACCATCAACCTGCCCACGGTCGTGATTTGGGGCTTGGACGATGCCGCCTTACTGCCTGAACTGGTCGATGGGCTGGACGATTACGTTGCCGACTTGAAGCTCCTCAAAGTGCCCGGTGCCAGCCACTGGATCGTGCATGAAGACCCGCAGCTTGTGATTCGCTCGATTGCGGAGTTTTTGTAGGCCGGTTCAATAGACGGGTGGATAGCCCTCGGGCTGATCCTTGAACCGCTTGTGCACCCAATAATATTGCGCGGGCATGGTGTCGATATAGCCCTGCAGCCGCTGGTTCATCAGCGCCGTGTCCGCAGTCACATCAGGCCCTGGCACGTCAGTCCAAGCGGGCATCACCTGCACCTCGTAGCCCTTGCCGGTCATGCGGGTGATGACGGGCACCACCGTGGCGCGACCCAGCTTGGCCAGGCGCGTCAGCGACGTAACAGTCGCTGCCTGAACGCCGTAAAACGGCACGAAGACGGACTCCTGTAAGCCGTAATTCATGTCGGGCAGCAGGTAGAGCAAGTCGCCTGCGCGCAATGCGGACACCACAGGCTTAGGGCCATCGGTGCGGTCGAACAACTTCGTTTTACCAAACCGGTTTCGACCTGCCAGCACCCATTCATCCACTTGCACATTGCTCTGGTGGCTGTAAATCGTGGCGAAGTGGCGGTCGATCTGTGCGGTCAATGCTGTCCACCCGGCATCCAGACCGACAAAATGCGGCGCGAAGATCACGAATGGTTGGTCGCCTTTGAAAACGTCAAGCTCTCCGGTGATTTTGAGTCGTGCGCGCACCGTCGCCTCAGAACCATGCCATAGCCAGCCCCGATCCAGCCATGCCTGCGCAAAGTGAATGAAGTGCTGGCGTGCCACCTGTCTGCGTTTTGATGCGGGCCACTGCGCAAAGCACAGCCCAAGGTTGATCAAAACCACCTTGCGGCGCGGCAACACGATCCGGTACAAAACCGACCCCATCAGCCAACCCAGCGCGCGCACCCACCCCAGCGGCAAACGTGCCAACACGCGCATGAACAGGATGCCGCAATGGCTTAAAAAGCTGATCATCGGTGAATCAAGCTGGCATCGAACATTGATTCAAACATCATCACGCGGCGTTTTGTAGCGGGCATAGCCCCATAGGTATTGGCCTGGGCACTGGCGAATCAACTGTTCCATTGCACGGTTAATAGTCGCCACGGCTTGGTTGACATCAACGGGCAAATCTACCGACAACGGCTGCACATGCACTTTAAAGCCGCTTCCCCGCGTCAACCTCTCACCCCAAGCTATTAAAACAGAAGCGTTCGTCTGCTGCGCTAGCCGCACGGCCAGCGTCATGGTGTAGGCATCTCGGCCAAACACGGGGGTCCAAATGCCTTGGCCCTGGGGCGGTACCTGGTCGGGCAGCAGGCCCACGCAATCTCCTTGACGCAAGGCTTTGATCATCTGTTTGACACCGGCCAGCGTCGTCGGCGCGGTATGCAAGCCGGGGCGGGCGCGGGCGGATGTCACCAGTTCATCCAACCATGCCTTGCGCGGTGGGCGAAACAGCACGGTCATCGGGTGCCCCGCTTGACCGTAACGTTGTGCATACGCTTGCGCAGTCACTTCAAAGCAGCCCAGGTGCGGGGTCAAGAAAACGATCCCTCGCTTCAAGTTCAAGGCGGCATCAATGTGCTCGCTGCCACCCCACTGCACCGATGGCGCTACCCCAAACCACAGCCGAGGCAGCTCGGCCAGCAACTGGCCCGCCGCCCCCACCGCGCCCAATGCTTTGCCCCAGCCCAAGCCAGCCTGGCGCACATTAACCAAGAACTGCCGCCGATACGCCGTTGACACTGCAAACGCCAGCCAACCACTGATCCAGCCCAAGCCCTGCATCAACCCCAATGGCAGTATTGACAACAGTCTGAAGAGCTTGAGCATCAGTCGGATAAAATACGGAGGTCGCCGAGTTACGGAACTACTTGCAGGGCGACAGAGGCCGGGGGCAGTTTTTTTGAAGCTGCCATTGTGCCTTGCCAATCTCTAATCTCTTTGCCGAGGTTTCTCCAGGTTGGCACATCTGCTAAAGCGTTCGCTGAAGGCTCCAAAGTCAAAAGCAACGCCGGTATTTAAAGCGCATTTCGGTTGTTTTTAACTTTTTATGGAGCCCCCTCATGGCGAACGACTTTCTCTTCACGTCCGAATCTGTTTCTGAAGGCCACCCCGACAAAGTGGCTGACCAAGTGTCTGACGCAATTCTTGACGCGATCTTCAAGCAAGACCCCAAGAGCCGCGTGGCGGCTGAGACGCTGTGCAACACCGGCTTGGTAGTGCTCGCAGGTGAAATCACCACCAACGCACACGTAGACTACATCCAGGTCGCGCGTGACACCATCAAGCGTATCGGCTACGACAACACGGAGTACGGCATCGACTACAAAGGCTGTGCCGTGCTGGTGGCCTACGACAAGCAAAGCAACGACATTGCCCAGGGCGTGGACCATGCGAGTGACGACCACCTGAACACCGGCGCAGGCGACCAGGGCCTGATGTTTGGCTACGCCTGCAACGAAACCCCTGAGCTGATGCCCGCGCCCATCTATTACGCGCACCGCCTGGTCGAGCGCCAAGCCCAGTTGCGCAAAGATGGTCGCATGCCGTTTCTGCGCCCGGATGCAAAAAGCCAGGTGACGATGCGCTACGTCGATGGCAAGCCGCACAGTATCGACACCGTGGTGCTCTCCAGCCAGCACGACCCCAGCCAAAGCGAGTCGCCCACCAAGATGAAGGCCTCGTTCATCGAAGCGGTGATTGAAGAAATCATCAAGCCCGTGCTGCCCAAGGAATGGCTGGTCAACACCCGCTATTTGATCAACCCGACCGGGCGCTTCGTCATTGGCGGCCCGCAAGGCGATTGCGGCCTGACCGGACGCAAGATCATTGTGGACACCTACGGCGGTGCCTGCCCGCACGGCGGCGGCGCGTTCAGCGGCAAAGACCCCTCCAAAGTGGACCGCTCTGCCGCTTATGCTGCACGTTACGTAGCTAAAAATATTGTGGCGGCGGGCCTGGCGCGGCAGTGCCAGATTCAGGTGGCCTACGCGATTGGCGTGGCGCAGCCGATGAACGTCACCGTCTACACCGAAGGCACCGGCGTAATCAGCGACGACAAGATCGCCGCCTTGGTGAACGCACATTTCGACCTGCGCCCCAAAGGCATCATCCAGATGCTGGACTTGCTGCGGCCGATCTACGAGAAAACCGCCGCTTACGGTCACTTTGGGCGGGAAGAGCCGGAGTTCACGTGGGAGCGGACTGACAAGGCGGCGGCGCTGAAGGCGGCGGCGGGGCTCTAAGCGAGTTTTGTCGGATTCAAAGAGCGCGGCCTGATTTCAGGCTGCGCTTTTCTTTTTGGGCTCGTCGCGCAGGGACAAGTCCATCACAACCACCTCAATTCTGAATCGGTCGGCACCAGGGATTCGTTCGCGAAGCATGGTCGCCATCTCTTTAGCGCTTTTCGGTTTCACTCCCTCGAACGCCTTGGGTTGATGCCCAAACCAAAGCACCAAATAGATGCCGTAGCCGCCCGAGTCGGGCTCGGTGAGGTACTTTTTGTCAAGCTGGTCGCGCCACGCCGTCCAAACGTTGATTTCGTTTTCCCTTTTGATCTCAACAGGGACGATTTGCCGCTGGCCGCCCGAGACAGTTGATGCTCGCAGGTCCATGCGCTTGTCGTCAAAGGCATGTAACTCCTTGTCAACTTGCACATCTTGAGCCAGCAATCTGCCGCGCAAAGGTGCCAAAAGACGATCACGGCAGGGGTTTTCCAATTCAGGTTTGCGGCTGCCAGCCCCGTCGTCAACCCAGAATTGATGCAACAGATTGGCATCGCTGCCCCGAATTTCTTTCTCCAACCCAAGCAACTGATCGACCACCAGCGCCTGCAAGTCTGTAGCGTTTGCGGGTGTCCGATTTGCGAGCATCAACGCCACGGCCTTCGGGCTTGCGTGCACGAAGTTTGCAGCGCGTACCAATCGGGTGTTGTCAGAAATCGCACCGTCAATGGACGTGAACCAAGCGTGTAACGCCGGCAGGCCGCGCAAACGCGCTAGCTCGCGGCCAGCCGCTGGGTCGGTTGACCCAGATATCGTGGTGATCATGTGACGTAAAAGATTTCGGACTTCGTCCGTTGGTCTAACCCACCCGCTTCCGTCGGACCAGGCAGGCGAAACGTTTGGCCCTAGTAGTTCAATCAGCAATGACTGCGTTTCAATGCTCAGCGCCAAGTGATTCATATCCCGGTCGGCGTGGCCAACCAAAGCATGAATCAAGTGCTGAATCCGCGATTGACTTTTACCCAGAAATTTCACCAGAGCCTTGGCGCTTGTTTGGTTGTTTTGAAAGATGCCCAATGCCAACCAGGCGATGCGTTGCCCTGCGTCCATACTGGTGTTCGCGAGCCTTTTGGACGTTATCGCAGCCAACCGCTCAGGCTCCAGATGCTTCAACGCGGCGGGTAACAGTTCCTCGACGAGACGGCTCAGATGCTTTCCGTTAGCACGCACTGGAAATTTTTCGAGGATGGCGGGAACAATAGCGCGGGTAAAGTCCGCAAGGTCGTCCTTTCGGGCCAATGCCCAAAGTCCCGTCACCGTGGAATTTGGACGTTTGCGAAGGGTCTGAACGGCAAACGGCACCATTACTTCGGCCACCAATTGCGGTTTCAAACGGATTGCGGCGGCGTACCAGTCGGGTTCGTTGTAAGTCCCATCTGTCAGCCAAAAGGCGACCAGACGCTTGAACAGACTGTCATCCCACGTCTGAATAGCGCCTGGGTTTTCGCCAAACGCAATCTCTGCTGCAACCAGGCAAGCGGGCCGGACAAAATGCTCTTTGTTCTCAAACCCAGATTTCAAAATTTCTTCAACCGTCGGTAAATCTGAACGCGCCAATGAGGCCTTAAGGTGTTCAAGCGCGTTCTCGAGCCTAGCTTTCCCGCCGCCAACCAAGTCTTGCAGACGGGCTCGCGGTATCTCACCCTGAATCCCGACAAGGCGGTTTTTGTACGCTAGAGCCAGACGGTAAAGCACTGAGATATTGATCGGGCTATCGGTGCTTTTTGCGAATTGCTCGGCATAGCCGAGATGCCGGATAGCTTGTTTTTTCAGTCGCTCACTTTCGTGTTTGTGCATTTCCTTGAAGTGCCTTGCCTCGTAGTGATCTACTGGTTGCGACCACACATCGCCTAGCCATTTTTCAGCCTGCGGCCAAACGTTTCGGTTTACCGCTACCCAATCCTCAACATCCTCCATTTGAATGTCAAAGTCGACCAAGCCGTTCAGCACGGCGTGCGCCGCGCTCTCAAGACAAAACTGTGCAAGTTCAGGGGGCTGCGAAGTTTCCGTAACCGTCAACAGCCAGTTGTACCAATCGCCGGGCAATTTCGCCCCGTACAAAAACGCTGTTTGACCCCACAGGTCAGAATTTTCCCCGGTAACTTCGGTTTGAACGGTCAGGCACAACTCGGTATAAATCCTCTTCAGCGTCTCGACATCCTGACTGAGCCACTTGCCGATTTCAACCGCTGCATCACCTTTAATGGCCACGCCCCAGTGCTCACTTCTGCCCAACCTTAACCAGTCCACGGCGCGTCTCGTTGGCGATTCGCGACCAGATTCGCGCAAGGCGGCTACGATCACTCGACCCAGAATGTCGGGTAGCTCAAAATCACCCCCGAGTCTCTTTCGGTCAAGTGGTAACGCCACAAATGCGTCTGCAAGCTCTGCAAACCTACCCGCTGGGGTTTGCGCTATTAAATGAAACGACCAGAAATAACCGTAGCCCCCAATAGAGTCCTCACGGGTTGTCTGATAAAAATAGTTGAGCGCCTCCGTGGGGGTCAGTTCAGCCGGATAAAGCGACTTCATCAACGCGCCACGAAGGCTGTCATCTGGGTCATCAATACTGCCTGCCTTGATGTCTTCAAGCCATTGGCGCGCTGACGCAAGATTCGCTTTCGCCTGTGCCAGCCACGCTTTCATGGCTGCCAGCCGAACGTCAGGCCTGTAAGTAGCATCCCGCACAGTCCGCTCCAAATACGGAAGCATCTCGGGCAAATCATCACCAAACTGAAGGGCGTCAGTCACGCAGTCCAACAATGACTGATGCGGCAAGCTGCGCTCGCTCCGTGACAAAATCTCCTGCATGGCCGCAACCATATCCCGCGTACCCAACGCGCCAAATTGATGTGCATTCCACGCCCCATTGCGAAACCAGGCGTAGCGGTCTGCTTCCCTAGCCAGCGCCTTGAATACGTGCAATTTCTCGTCGCGCGAAAACGCGTGTACATCGCCGTACATCACTACGCCCAGCGGGTCGCGGTCGATCAATTGCGTGCGCTCGCGCGTGCAGGTCACGGCCATCCACGCGTGCAGTCCGCGCAGGGGCTCGACGATGCCGCCGTCTTGCCCACTCATCAGGGCGAGCACGCGGCTGATGGGCAGACCCTCCTTCACCAACGCGCCGATTGCCTTGGCCCCAAGGTACTCGGCAATTGTTCTGTGACGAGGAGAACAGTAGCCTGAACTCGTTGAAAATAATTGGCTTGCAAGGGCCACTTGAATATTGCCAAGCGCCAACTCTGTCGGCAGTGACTCAAGCGACAGCGTTGCAAATGGGCTTATGTCGGGCGACACGTTGATTCCGGTCTCACCTGCCAGCAGCAACATCGCAAACAGCTTACCTGCATCGTTCAGAATTTGATCGACGGTCGGTGGTGCCCGTCGCCTTGCCGCGCGGTGATGCGGGTTTGATTCAATCGCCAGTTGCTCGCAGCCACGCTGGAAAATGTCAAGTTTTGACGTGGGTAATTGGTTGTCGTTACCCCGCACTACGGCCTTGAGAATCAGCTCCAAAGCCATCGGGTTACGCAGCCAACCGTCAAGCCCAAGTCGGTCAAGTTTTTCCCACAAGTCGGCAGGGTCGGCAATTTTGTAGTCGGGGTTTGTCAGGATGGTTTGAATGTCCAAGTCGCTCAGCGGCTCCAGATGCAGTTCGACGATTTCCCCATCGGGAGAGACTTCTTTTAACGCGCCTCCATCCACCGTGCCACGCCAATCGATTTCTCGACAAGTGATCCGAAATTTGGGCTTTTTGAGCGCCACCAGTTTTTTGCGGATGGAATTCAGCGCTTCAGTTTCTGATGAAGCATCCGCGCGCCATTCATCAAGCCCATCGATGAAATACGCCGCGCCTTTTGGAGGTTTTGGCGCAGGAACGATTCCAAAGTTAGCCGCCGATAGCACCTGACCGTCCACCTCATGAGCTTCTCTTTTTAAGGCCTCGGTTTTGCCAGCACCGGGGTCGCCCAAAAGCACATAAGCGGGTGTGTCGCGCCAATGGGCGATCAATTGCGGCTCTGAGCGCCCGCTGTCCTTTAGTCTCTGCCTTGCAAAGCGCGGAACAAACACTTTTTCCCCACTCGAAGTGGTTTTCACTCAATCCACCCAATACGCAGCCGGATAGCGCAAAAACTCGCCCAGTGGCAGTTCTTCACCACCCACAACCCAACTGGGGCAATGCTTATGGCGGCTGGCGAACTCGGCCAAGCCCTTTTGCTGCCCCCGTACCGTGCCAGACTTGACTTCAATCGCAGCCAGTTGTTTGCCCCGTTCCACCACAAAATCAACCTCTGAACCGCCTTCGCGCCAGTAGTGAATTTGAACGCCCGATCCAGCGGTGTTGACCAGATGCGCGCCAACCGCACTCTCGACCAAGCGACCCCAGTAAGTCCGATCTGCTATCGCCTCTTTCAGCGTGTGACTTCCCATTGCGGACACCAAGGCGTTGTTCAGAACCTGAAACTTCGGCGGGGAGCCGCGTTTTCGCAGCTCATTGGCGGCAAACTTTTGTAGCCCTGTGAGCAGCCCCGCTTGGCGCAGCAGTTCCAAGTAGCCCGTGAGCGTGGTGGTGTTGCCAGCATCGTTCAATTGCCCTTTTATCTTCGTCAGCGAAACAATCTGGCCGGAGTACGCGCAGCCCAATTCAAACAGTTGCTTGAGCAGCGCAGGTTTGTCCACACGGGTCATCATCAAAATGTCTTTTTCGATGTTGGGTTCGATCAGGCCGCGCACCACGTAGTCGCGCCATCTGAGCTCATCGCGGATGTACGGAGCACTGCCCGGATAGCCGCCGAAGTAGACGTATTCATCCAGAGAGAGATCAAACGCATCGTTCATCTCTTCAAACGACCAGTGCGTCATGGGGATGACTTCAAACCGCCCAGCGAGGCTTTCCGTCAAACCCTTTTGCATCAGCAGGGGTGCCGAGCCCAGCAGCACCAGGTGCATAGGGTTCGGGCTGATGATCTGCCTGTCCCACAGGCCTTTGATCAAACTAGACCATTCAGGTATTTTTTGAATTTCATCCAGCACGAGGACGAAGGCCCTCGCGTCTGGTGTGCCCCGGGTCTTGTCATGCCAGCGGGCTGCCTGCACTTCAGCAGCCTCCCAGTTGAACTTCAACCAGCTCTGCGTCAATGGCTCAAAGCCGCGCGCAAAGGCGGTAGTTTCGCTTGCGTCAAAGCCTGCGGAGAGCGTTGGCTTTGGTGATGCATCTGCTGCAAAATACGCGAGGGAGTCGCCAGGCCTTTCGGCTCGAATTTGTTGAACCAGCGTCGTCTTGCCCACCTGGCGCGGCCCGGACAGAATTTGAATTCTTTTGGGGGCTTCTGCCAAGCGCGCAAGCAGGCTTGATTTGAGGGGTCTGGAGTACGCCATTACATTGATGAGTTAATTTACTCAATATTGTAATGAACTTGATTCTACAGTGCTTGCACCGCCCGATTAACCGCTCTTGGGAGCAATCCGCAAGATGCCAGCGCTTAAACTGCACGCATGAAAATATCGACCCAACGCTGGATAGACCGCTGGATCGGCCAGCTTCTGTGCGGCGCGGTGTCCATTTGGGCAAAGCTGGCTGAGCGGTTTTGGCCTGCGCCACTTAGAACTTCACCGCCCAAAAATATCCTGATCATCCTGCTGTCGGAGATGGGCAGCATCGTACTGGCGGGGCCGATGTTTGCG
Organism: Rhodoferax sp.; assembly: GCA_031380235.1. Classification (GTDB taxonomy): domain Bacteria; phylum Pseudomonadota; class Gammaproteobacteria; order Burkholderiales; family Burkholderiaceae_C; genus JANYCG01. Next base: position 11,454 of record JANNFW010000234.1, read on the forward strand.
GCGCTGCGCGCGAAGTACCCGGGCGCGACGCTGCACGTGCTGCAACTCAAACGCAACCAAGAGGTGGCCAAGCTGCTGCAACTGGCGCACCCTGACAACTTTCATGCGCTGAATGACCGCTCCGGCACCGAGCTGCTAACCGACATTTGGCGCGTGGTTCGTGCCATGCGCAAACTGCCGCTGGACGTGGTGATTGACTGCGAGCTGTTTTCCCGCATCAGCAGCTTGATGGCCTACTTGGTGGGTGCGCCGCTGCGGGTGGGCTTTACGCCGCACACGCAGGAGGGGCTGTACCGGGGCAGCCACATCAACCGCGCCATTCCGTACAACCCGTACCAGCACATCAGCAAGCAGTTTTTATCGCTGGTCGATGCGCTGGACGATGCGAGCTTTCCGCGTAACAAGGCGGCGCCAGTTCGCGATGTTCCCACGCATCCTGAGTTGGATGTCACGTTCACCACCACCGAGCTGCAAACTTATCGCGACAAGCTGAAGGCAGCGCACCCGAGCGTTGCCCATCGCAAGTTGACCCTCCTGTACGCGGGCGGGGGCCTGCTGCCCGAGCGCGCATGGCCGGTTGAGCACTACGCCCGTGTGGCACGCGGGCTGTGCGAGGCGGGGCACGCGGTGGGGCTGATTGGCTTGAGCGAAGATGCCG
>JANNFW010000251.1:0-3965 GCA_031380235.1 Rhodoferax sp.
CCCGCGTCGCCCAGCTTAAGGCGGGGCAGCTTGATTTGATCACCCGCGTGCCCGCCACTGATGTTGCCACGCTTCAACGCGACTCGAAAATCACGGTGCAAACCATCGACACGGTCTACGTCTTCAACGTCGAGCTGGACATGCGCGACAAGGCGTTGAACGTGACCGCCAAAGACGGCTCTGCCTTGGCCAAAAACCCTTTCCAGGACTTGCGCGTGCGTGAGGCGATTGACCTCGCGATTGACCGCAAGGCGTTGGCCGAAGTCGCCATGGAAGGGCTTGGCAAACCGGCCAGCCAGATGGTCACGCCCTCAATTTTTGGCTTCAACAAAGCGCTGGGCGAGCGCAAGTACGACCCCGCTGCTGCGCGCAAGCTGCTGGCGGATGCTGGCTATGCCAGTGGCTTCAAACTGCAATTTTCCTTCACCCAGGATCGCCTGCCGGGGGATCGCCAGGTCGGCACGTCCATCGCTCAGATGCTCGCCGCGATTGGCATTGATGCGCAGACCAATGCACAACCGGCTGCGGTGTTTTTCCCGGCCCGCACGCGCGGCGACTACTCGATGTCGATGTCTGGCTGGGGCACGTTGACGGGTGAGGCGCATTACACGCTGTCGTCTTTGGCTCACTCCAATGACAAAGAGAAAAAGATGGGTGCTTTCAACGTGCTGGGCTACCAGAATGCCGTGATGGATAAGCTGCTGCAAGATGCCGCCATTGAGATGGACTTGGGCAAGCGCCGCAAATTCTTGGAAGATGCCAACGCGCTGCTGGAGAAAGACCGCCAGCGCCTGCCCATCGTCGCAGTGGGCTCCGCCTGGGCCATGCAGAAAGACAAAGTCACCATCAAACCCAGGGTGGACGAAGACACGCTGGCGATGAACATCAAGCCCAAGTAAACCGATGTCTGGCATTGCCATCGGTTTGCATGGCGGCTGCGGCACGCTGGCGCACGACCTGCAGAGCCCCGCCGATTGGGAAGAAAGCCGCTCGCACCTTGCCATAGCATTGCGAAGCGGTTGGCGCATTTTGCAAGCGGGCGGCTCGGCGTTAGATGCCGTGCAGGCCACCGTCGTGGTGATGGAAGACAGCCCGCATTTCAACGCCGGCCATGGCGCGGCGCTGACTGAAGCGGCAGAGCATGAGCTGGACGCTTCCATCATGGACGGCAGCACGCTGGCCGCCGGCGCGGTGTGTACTGTGCGCCGCGTTCGCAACCCGGTGCTTGCTGCGCGTGCTGTGCTGGATGGCGGACAAGCCGTGCTGCTGGCAGGTGCTGCCGCTGATGAATTCGCCGAACGCCACGGGCTGGTGATGGTCGCACCCAGTTACTTCACCACGCAGCGGCGGGTGGATGCCCTGCGTCGCCTGAAAGAAAATGCTGCCAGTGGTGCCATCCTGCCTGCGTCGGAAGCAGAAAAACACGGCACCGTGGGCGCGGTAGCCCGGGATGCCCAGGGCCATCTGGCAGCGGCGACATCCACCGGTGGCTTTAACAACAAGCCCGCCGGGCGCGTCGGGGACACGCCGATCATCGGCGCTGGAACCTACGCCATGGATGGCGTCTGCGCCGTCTCCTGCACCGGGCAAGGCGAAGTGTTCATCCGCTGTGCAGCGGCGTACGATCTGGTCGCTCGCATGCGCTACGCCAACCAAACACTGGCGGTGGCGGCAGATGCACTGGTGTTCGACACGCTGACGGCCCACGGCATCGGCGCGGGCCTGATTGCACTGGGCGCGAGTGGCAACCCCGTCGCTCCGTTCAACACCTTGGGCATGTACCGTGGCTGGATCACCACCGAAGGGCAGTTGACCGTGGCCACGCATCGCGAACTGCATGCCATGGGGCCAGCATGACAACGCCTGCCAAGCCAGCAACATCAACAAAGCCAATCCTCATTTGGGGTGGCGGTGCCATCGGTGGCGTGCTCGCAGCTTACTGGGCGCGTGCTGAAGTGCCAGTGTTGATGGTCGATATCGTGGCTGAGCACGTACACGACTGCCACACCGAAGGGCTGGCCATCACCGGCCCGGTCGAGCAATTTCGCCAAGTGGTGCCAGCCGTGACGCCGGACGAACTGCGAGGAGAATTTGACGTGATCGTGCTGGCCGTGAAGGCTCATGCCACGGGCACCGCGCTGGAAATGCTCAAACCCCATCTGGCTCCAGGCGGCTATGTGCTGTCCGCGCAAAACGGCTTGAATGAGTTGGCCATTGCCGAGGCGCTGGGGCAGGAGCGCACCATGGGTTGCTTTGTCAACTTTGGTGCCGACTGGCTGGGCCCCGGCGAGATTCTCTTTGGCAACCGAGCCGCCGTGGTGGTCGGTGAAGTCGATGGCACAGTGCGTGAACGCACGCGGCAGATGCATCGCCTGTTGTCGATTTTCGAGCCGCAGGCCGTGCTGACTGACAACATCTGGGGTTACTTGTGGGGAAAGCTGGCGTACGGCGCGATGCTGTTCGCCACGGCACTCAATCACGACTCCATGACCGTGAATTTTGCCGACCCAAAACGCTTTGCAGTGTTCAACGCGTTAGCCCGCGAAGTGATGGCGGTCGCTTTGGCACGTGGCATTGCACCGATTGGTTTCAACGGATTTGACCCCGCCTGCTTTGCCCCTGCTGCGCCGATTGAGCTGGCACGTGCGTCCGTCGCAGCGCTGGCCGAGTTCAATCGCCACACTGCCAAAACCCACTCTGGCATTTACCGCGACCTGGCCGTGCGAAAGCGCAAGACGGAGATTGACCCGCAGATTGGCGTCATCGCGGAACTGGGCCGCGAGGTGAATATTCCCACCCCCGCAATCTCAATGCTGGTCACCTTGATTCACGACATTGAAGAGGGCCGGCGCACGCTGTCGAGCGAGACTTTCGATGTTTTGCTTGCCGCTTGCCTGGCAGAGCCAGCATCAGCGCATTGATCCGCCATGACCCTCGACTTCGCAGGTAAAACAGCCCTCGTGACCGGCGCGGCTCACGGTTTCGGGCGCGCCATCTGCCTGGCGCTGGCCGAGCGCGGAGCCACAGTCTGGGCCATCGACATTGTGCAAAGCGAGGTAGAACAAACCGCACAACTTTGCCGCGACAAAGCTGGAAGCTGCCATGCGCGCGTGGTGGACATCACGCTCCCTGCCGATGTGAACACGCTGGTTCAAGAAATCTGCGTGGAGGGCGGGCAGGTGGATGTGCTGGTAAATAACGCGGGCGGTGTGCTGGGGCAGATCAGCCAGCCGCTGGAGGCCGTCACACCCGAGCAATGGAACGCGATTCTTGCGGTCAACGTCAGCGGCGCGTTTTACCTGTGCCAGGCAGTCGCTCCCGGCATGAAAGCCGCTGGCGCCGGGCGTATCGTCAACATCTCAAGCGGTGCGGGGCTGACCTTCAGCCTCACCGGCATTCAGGCCTACGCGGCGGCCAAGGCGGCCTTGATCAGCCTGACGCGGCAGTTGTGCCATGAGCTGGGCACTTGGGGCATCACCGTCAATTGCATCGCCCCCGGATTCATACGCTCCAATGACAACACTGAGCGCCAATGGGCCGCCATGGGTGCAGCCGGGCAACAGTCGCTCCTGAACAGCATCGCCCTCAAACGACCCGGCACCGCGCAAGACATTGCTAACGGTGTTTTGTTTTTCGCTTCCGACCAGGCAAGCTGGATCAGCGGGCAGACGATCTCGATTGATGGTGGGAAATAGCGCACGTTTACGGTTTTCTCTACCGGCCATCTGATTTTACTACAAATGTAGTGAAAATTGATCAAAATCCGTCATAAATAAGTCGGTTTGATCAAATTTCTAATTAAATAGTGCTCTAGCCCTCGGATAACATGCATAAGTAGCTAGTATTTATGTAGCAAATGCCGTCTATGCTGAACCATGTCATCAGGTTGCCCTGTTCGCACCAACAGCCTGGATAAGCGGGAGTCAGCCCTCAGCACGTGACTCTGTCAGCGCCATCGAGTAGAT
>JANNFW010000300.1:0-3624 GCA_031380235.1 Rhodoferax sp.
AATGGCCTGCCAACCTTGACGCTGCTGCTCGAGCGGATGTTCCGTTTCGGCATCGAAGGTAGAACGTACAGTAACTCCGTGCGCGCCGGTCACAAACTCGACCAGACCGGTGCGGTCTCCGAAAGAATACTCAATCAATTGTTGGGGTATGACTTTGGTGTAGGTGCCAGCAAAGTCAAAACCAAAGCTGCCGTCTTTGGCCTCCATGCGGGAAGAGAACGCGCCCCCCTCGCGTAAATCAACCGTGGACTGGGTGGTGTGCCAGTCGTCAGACGCGGCGTTCCATTGTTTGATGTCTTTGGGCGTCGTGTATGCGCTCCAGACATTGGCGACAGGTGCTTTGACAATCGTTTCAACTGTGACTTTCATGGTGTAACTCCTTGTGAATTGAATAGGATATCTAAATTAATTGGGAATCTCCGGCTCCACAAGCCGCGCCAGGTTTTGCAGCGATTCCTGCCAGCCCAGATAGCAGGCTTCCAATGGGATGACATCGGGGATGCCTTCCTGCACCGCCGTCAACTCTGTGCCCACCGATACCTTCTTCAAGGTGATGGTCACCGTCATGGTGCCCGGCAAATTCGGGTCATCAAAAACATCGGTATAGCGCAGGCGCTCGTTCGGCACCAGTTCAAGGTATTCGCCGCCGAACGAGATGGGCGTGCTCGTCGTGAAGTTGGTGAACGACATCTTGAACGTGCCGCCGACCTTCGCATCCATGTGGTGCACCTTGCCGGTAAAGCCATTGGGTGGCATCCAGCGCGCCATCGCGTCGGGGTCGAGGAACGCGCGATAGACTTTCTCTGGCGTGGCGGTCAGCACACGGTGCAAGTGGACGGTGTTTTTGGTGGTCATGATGATTGATCCTTTTTGAAATTTAACAACGGTTCGCCTGAGGGAGGGTGATCAAACTGCAGCAGGCGAAATTGCTGTAGTTTTGGAAATTCTTGCGTATGAGGCGGGGTCGTTCAAAACCAGTGCGACATAACGGCGAAGGTGCGTCACGCACTGCGCGGCGGTTGCCGCACCGCCTTGCGCTTTGGCCAGAACGAACGCACCTTGCAGCGCGGCCTGGGTGTAGTGCGCCAGGCTCTCAGCCGTCCAGTCGGCATCGGGCGCGTACAGCGCACGGGCTTGGGCCACGTCTTTCGCGATGGTCTGCGCGTGGGTGTCGATGCCAATCCAGCACGCGTCGCGAATGGCGGGGTGGGTCTCAAAGGTCTCTTGCACCATGGTGCCGAGCAGGCAGGTGAAGTCGGGCAAATTGCCCTGCAAAATCTGTGCGCGAAAGTCGACGTACGCGAGCACACGCTCACGCGGGTCGGCAATCTGCTGGTAGGGCGCGGTGGCGAAGAGGCCGCTGGTCACCTCCGTCCAATAACGGGTGGACTCAATCGCCAGCTCTTCCTTGCCTTTGAAATGATGGAAGAAGCTGCCCTTGGTGACGCCCGCCGTGTGGCATATATCGTCCACCGTCGTGGCGGTGTAGCCCTTGGTGCGGAACACCTGCAAGGCGGCATCGAGCAGTTTGGTTTTGGAGGCGTGAGTTTGAGTGGTCATTTGGGAGAATACCGTCTAGTTGGTTTAACTATACCAACTAAACGGTATGGTTTCAAGTTAATCTTCTAGGATTTTGTATTATTTTGTAACTTAGGCGGTGGGGGATCAATGGAATCGTGACGTGGCGCCCCGGCCACTTGGGGTTCCAATCGAATTGGCGACCTGACGGGTGTCAGCGGGTAAGCTCAAACTTCATGATGGCGAAATCGTCGCGAACATGCTCGTGCTTGACGGCACCCAAGCGCTCGTAAAAGCCTGGCCCATCCGTACCAAAGTAGACGGTGGGAATGCCCATCAACCGCACATCCGCAAGCAGCGACTTCACCAGCGCCGTGCCAATGCCCTGACCACGCAAATCTGCACGAACCACCATCGCCGCCAGCCACGGGCGCAGGTGAGCGCGATTTTTATCGTCGTTTTCGATCAGGTTGACGGTGCCCGCCAGTTGCCCATCGACCAAAGCGATCAGTGAGAGCGGCACTTGCTGCGGCTCCATGGCGGTTTTCAAATGCGCAATGAGGTCGCTCAAGGTCATGCCATCTTCAACATCGCCCCAGAACTCGTCGTAGATCATCTTCGCCACAGGGTTGATCAGATGGGGGTGGTTGAACAGGGGGCTGATGAGCATGTTTACATACTAGGTTTTGTTTTCGATACTTTGATTTCGATAGGAGGGCGGATGAGCTGCGACAGCAGAAGGTGCATGGCGGTTTGGTACTTCTCGGGCGATGCACCCATCGCAATCGCCAGGGCTGCATGGTCAAAGGCTGCTGATACCAGCGAGGCCAACTGTGGCAACGCAAAGTGGGCTGCGGCGGGAAGAGCATCCGCCAAGCCTTGCTGCAACTGCGCTTCTCCAGTCAGTTCGCTGATTTGCAATCGCTGCTGGACATTCAGCACGGACGGCGCTTCCAGCAGCAGTAAGCGCGCTCTTCCACTTTGAGCCATCGCGGCGAAGTAACACTGTGCACCCTGCATCAGCGCATCCAACGGCGAGCTCGAATCGCGGGAACCCGCGTCGATGCTGTCAGCCACCTCCTGCGCGCACTGCTTTGCCACGGCCAGAAATAAATCTGCCTTGTCAGCAAAGTGGTGGTACATCGCGCCGCGCGTGACGTTGGCCGCCTCCACGATCTCTGGCGTGCCCGTTTTGGCATAGCCATTTTCTGTGAATAACCTGCGCGCAGCGGTAATTAAAGCAGCTTGTGTGAACTCGGTGCGCTCTTGATGGGTTCGGCGATCAGGTTTTATTTGCATGCATGCAGTTTGTATGTAAAATGGTTTTCGCATACACATTGTATGTTTAACTTTCTAAGGAATCACCATGAAGTGCACGCAGTTCTATCCCGTGATCATGACCGAGCGAGTGGCCGAGACCGCCCAGTTCTATGTCGATCACTTCCGCTTTGGTCGGGCGTTTGAGAGCGATTGGTATGTCCATTTGCAATCGACCGAAGATCAATCGGTCAATTTGGCAATTCTTCAAGGTGACCACCCCACCATTCCCGCGTCGGCGCAAGGCAAAGTCTCAGGCTTGTTGATCAACTTTGAAGTGGAGGATGTGGATGCCGAGTATCAGCGTGCTCAGGCGAGCGGATTGCCCATTCTTCTCACGCTGCGCGATGAGGCGTTTGGTCAGCGGCACTTCGTTACGAGGGATCCCAACGGAGTGTTGATTGACATCATCAAGCCAATCCCACCCAGCGCGGAATTTCTGGCGCAGTACGCGCCGGGTGTGGCTCAGAGTTGAAGAGCGGTTGAAAGTTGTTGAACGAATGCGATGCTCAGGCCGCGCCACTAGCCAGCGCCGTTAGCTCGCCCGACATCGCAATGCGCACCCCTGCATGGCCTTCGGTCACCATGCGATGCAGTGCGCGGGCAACATCGGAAGCTTGAAGGGCCTTGTAATTTGCAGGAATCAGAAAGCTGATGGCCGTCATCAGCCTCAAGCCAATTTGCTCGCTGGGGCGAGAGCCTTGCCTGAGCGATTCGCGATCACCTGCCAGCATGCTCGGGCGCGCGATGCTGACGGAGTCGAACCCCAATTGCGCGACAGCAGCCTCC
>JANNFW010000479.1:0-6809 GCA_031380235.1 Rhodoferax sp.
CAAGCCATAGTTTTGACCGTGCTCAGTGGCATTCATGATCTGCACCCGGTAAACGTTTTCGATCTGGCCCTGGCCCACCGTGCGGGCGATGGCGCCGCGGTCGCGCACCACGTCCACCTTGAGCAGTGGGCGTGCCAACAGACTCCAGAACATGCCGACGCTCAGAATTGCCAAAACCGCGGTGTACAGCAAAACACGCGGGCGCAGGATTCTGCGAAACATCTCATTGCGCGTCAGGTTCTGCTCCAGACCGTTTTGCGTGCTATTGCGGATCAACCCGCGCGGATAGTTCATCTTGTCCATCACGCTGTCGCACACATCAATGCAGGCGGAGCAACTGATGCACTCGTATTGCAAGCCATTGCGGATGTCGATACCGGTCGGGCACACCTGCACACACAGCGTGCAGTCGATGCAGTCGCCCAGGCCCTTGGCTTGGTACTGCGCGGGGGTGTCGCTGCGCGGGCGCGAGCCCCGGCCTTCGCCACGCACCTCGTCGTAGGTCACGATCAGGGTGTCGCGGTCAAACATGGCACTTTGAAAGCGGGCATAGGGGCACATGTATTTGCAGACCTGCTCACGCATCCAGCCCGCGTTGCCATAGGTCGCAAAGCCGTAAAACAGCACCCAGAACAGCTCCCACGGCCCCAGTGAAAAAGTAGCGACTTCGCTGGCCAATTCGCGGATGGGCGTGAAGTAGCCTACAAAGGTAAAGCCCGTCCAAAGGCCGATGGCGATCCACACTGCCTGTTTGGCGCTCTTGCGCGCCAGCTTGGCGGCGCTCCAAGGGGCGTTGTCCAGGCGTATGCGGGCGGTTCGGTCGCCCTCGATCTTGCGCTCAACCCACATGAAAATCTCTGTGTAGACGGTTTGCGGGCAGGTGTAACCGCACCACAGTCGCCCCGCCACGGCGGTGAACAAAAAGAGCGACAGCGCGCTGATGACCAGCAGCCCGGTGAGGTAAATCAGATCCTGTGGATACAGCACCAGGTTGAAGATGTAGAAGCGCCGGGCAGCCAGGTCAAACAGCATGGCCTGGCGGTCGTTGATCGATAGCCAAGGCAGCCCGTAGTAGAACAGTTGGGTTGCCCACACCATGGCCCAGCGCCAGTGGCTGAACCAGCCCGTCACGCTGCGCGCATAGATTTTGTCTTCAGACGCGTACAGCGATAGGACGCTGGAAGAGTCATCCGCCGCGAGAATCGGGATGATCCGTTGTTTCACGGTGGTTTCGGGTCAGTCACGTTAGTTTTGGCTAGGCTGAAAACATACGCCGACACCACATGAATCTGCTGGGCCGACAGCATGGGTGACTGGGCCGGCATGACATTGGTCTTGCCGTTTTTGATGATGTTGACAATGGCCGCTTCGCCCCAGCCATGCAGCCAATAGTCGTCGGTCAGGTTGGGCGCACCCAGGGCCTTGTTACCTTTCCCGTCCACCCCATGGCACGCGGCACAGGTGGTGTACAGCTTTTTGCCGTTGAAGGCCTTGATGTCGTTGTGGGGGCTGCCCGAGAGCGACAGCACATAGTGCGCGACCGCACTCAGCTCGGCATCGCCGCCCACGGCAGCAGCCATCGGCGGCATCAGGCCAGACCGACCTTTGGTGACGGTCTGCACAATATGCTCCGCCGTGCGCGCGCCCAGCCACGCGCCATTGCTATTGGTCAGGTTGGGAAAGCCTTTGCTGCCTGCGCCGTCCGAGCCATGGCATTGCGAACAGTTGTTCATGAACAGACGCTCGCCAACGGCCAAAGCGCGTGGGTCTTTGGCCAGCGCTTCCACCGGCTGGGCTGAAAACGCCGCGTACAGCGGCGCCACGTCGCTTTTGAGTTGTGCTACATCTTGCTGATGCTCGCTGGTCTGCGACCATTTCAGCAAACCGGGAAAGCTGCCCAGGCCGGGAAAAGCCACCAGGTACACCAGTGAGAAAACGATGGTCAAAATAAACAACCACAGCCACCACAACGGCAGCGGGTTGTTGTACTCGCTCAAGTTTTCATCCCACACGTGGCCCGTGGTGTTGTCAGCAGCTTTGCTTGAATGGGCAACGACTGTCGCCTTGCCCGCCAAGTACAGCAGTAGGCCGCAGGCCAGCACCGAGATCAGGCTGACAGCACCCACGTACCAAGGCCAGAAGTCGTTTGTGAAATCACTCATTGCAGCGTCTCCTATTCTGATTTGAAAGGCAACTGCGCCGCTTCGTCAAACCTGGCCTTTTGCTTCGGGCGCCACGCCCACACCAGGATGCCAATGAAAAGCACAAAGCCTGCAACTGTCACCCCAATGCGAAGAATGTTGATGTCCATGGGTTGCCTCTTGTGCGTTTGATTTACTTTTGATTTACTTCAATGCCAGGCCCAGACCTTGCAAGTACGCAACCAAGGCGTCCAGCTCGGTTTTGCCTTTCACCTCGGCAGGTGCATTGGCAATCTCAGCATCGGTGTAGGGCACGCCGACGGTGCGCAGGGCGCGCATGTGGGCCTGAATCGATTCGTGATCTGCGGGAGTTTTCTCAAGCCAGGGGTAAGCGGGCATGATGGACTCGGGCACCAGATCGCGCGGGGCAATCAAATGCTGGCGTTGCCAGTCGTCGCTGTACTTCCCGCCCACGCGGTGCAAATCAGGCCCGGTGCGTTTGCTGCCCCACTGAAACGGGTGGTCGTAAACAAACTCGCCAGCCACGGAGTAGTGGCCGTAGCGCAGCGTCTCCGCCACCAGCGGGCGGATCATCTGCGAGTGGCAGTTGTAGCAGCCCTCGCGCACATAGATGTCGCGCCCCACCACTTTCAACGGCGTATCCGGCACGATGCCCTTGATGGGTTGCGTGGTGGATTTCTGGAAGAACAGCGGTACGATCTCCACCAAGCCGCCCACCGCCAGCACGATCAAAATCAACACGATCATCAGCGTGTTGCTGGTTTCTACTTTTTCGTGGGTGAATGCCATGCGAGTCGCCTTTCAAGCTGTTGTTAAGCGTGGGCCAGGCCAGCGGAGCCAATGGGGATGGCGGCGTTGACGGGCTTGCCTGCCCAGGCTGTTTGGGCGACGTTCCAGGCCATGATCAACATGCCACCCAGGTAAAGCACACCGCCGAAGAAGCGCACCACGTAGAACGGAAACGTCGCCTTGACGCTTTCAGTGAAGGTGTAAGTCAACGAGCCGTCGGGGTTGATGGCGCGCCACATCAGGCCTTGCATCACGCCGGCAATCCACATCGCGGCGATGTACAGCACGATGCCCATCGTGGCAATCCAGAAGTGCAGTTCAATCGCCTTCACGCTGTGCATTTTGGGCTGCCCGAACAGGCGCGGCACCAGGTAATACAAAGCGCCCATGGAGATGAATCCCACCCATCCCAGCGTGCCGCCATGCACGTGGGCGATATTCCAGTCGGTGTAGTGCGATAGAGCGTTGACGGTTTTGATCGAGAGCATTGGCCCCTCAAAGGTGGCGATGCCGTAAAACGAGAGCGCCACGATCATGAACCGCAGGATGGCATCGTCACGCAGCTTGTGCCAGGCGCCAGACAGCGTCATCACGCCGTTGATCATGCCGCCCCAGCTGGGGGCCAGCAAGATGAGAGAGAACACCACGCCGAGCGACTGCGTCCAGTCCGGCAGGGCGGTGTAGTGCAAATGGTGCGGCCCGGCCCACATGTAGGTGAAGATCAACGCCCAAAAGTGCACGATGGACAGCCGGTAGGAATACACCGGGCGCTCGGCTTGCTTGGGGATGAAGTAGTAGACGATGCCCAGAAAACCTGCCGTGAGCAAAAAGCCCACCGCGTTGTGCCCGTACCACCACTGCACCATCGCGTCTTGCACACCCGCGTAGGCGGAATACGACTTCATCCAGCCCGCAGGCACCACGGCAGCGTTGACGATGTGCAGCATGGCCACGGCGATGATGAACGCACCGTAGAACCAGTTGGCCACGTAAATGTGCCTGACCTTGCGGATGCCGACAGTGCCGAAGAAGACGATGGCGTAGGCGACCCAGGTCAGCGCAATCAGTATCGCAATCGGCCACTCCAGCTCGGCGTATTCTTTGCCCCGCGTAAAACCCATCGGCAGCGATATAGCAGCGGCCACGATCACCGCCTGCCAGCCCCAAAAGTGAAACGCGGCCAGCTTGTCGGAAATGATGCGGGTCTGGCAGGTGCGCTGCACCACGTGGTAGCTGGTGGCAAACAGCGCGCAGCCACCAAAGGCAAAAATCGCCGCGTTGGTGTGCAGGGGCCGTAAGCGCCCGAACGATAGCCATGAGATGCCAAAGTTAAGCTCGGGCCAGGCCATCTGCGCGGCGATGAACACGCCGACCAGCATGCTGACCACGCCCCACACCACGGCCATCACAGAAAATTGACGGACAATTTTGTCGTTGTAGACGGTCGCTTTTGATGCGGCCCAGGTGCGTTGCGACGGGAGCGCGGCGGTGGCATTGGTTAGTGGGGGAAGTACGGCGCTCATTGAAATCCTCTGTTCAGGGTGCCATCAGTTTGCAGAGGCCCGGTTGGCCGCGTGTTGATATGGATCAAGCCGGAGCTGTTTAGGACTTTTTATGAGCCGGTTCGGCGTGTTGAACAACATCTTCTTGAAAAATCCGCTCGCCCTCGCTCTCCAGCTCTTCAAACTGCCCCGACCACACGGCCCAGGCCAGCACGCCCATCACCGCCAGCGCAAGCAGCACGGACAGGGGAACCAGCAGAAACAGAATGTCCATCAGCCAGGCCCTGCCTTGATGGGCACATGGGGTGACACAAGCGGTGACATAAGCGGTGACATAAGCGGGGTAGCCAGCCGCGCCGCATTGGCAATCACCAGCAGCGAACTCAAGGCCATGCCCAGCCCGGCCAACCAGGCTGGTAACCAACCCGCCAGTGCCAGCGGCACGCACACGGTGTTGTAGACGGCGGCCCACGCGAGGTTTTGGCGCACGACGCGCATCGTGCGCTGCGCCTGGGCCAGCATCGTGGGTAGCATCATCAACTGCCCGCCGGGTATGACAAAGTCGCACTGGGCTTGCGCCAACGGGACCGCCAAACCCACGGCCGCTGACACATCGGCACCCGCCAAGACTGGGCCGTCGTTCAAACCATCGCCCACCATGAGCACTTTGTGCCCTTGCTGTTGCAGATCCTGCAAATGCGCCAGCTTGGTCTGGGGAGTGCAGTCGCCTTGCACCGAAAGCAGACCAAGTAGGTGGGCTACACGCGTGGCCGCGACCTTCCGGTCACCAGAGAGCATTTGTACGGCAACGCCCATGCCTTGCAAGGCCGCGATGGTTTTGCCCGCATCGGGGCGAACTGCTTCGTCAAGCTCAAAAGTGGCCAACCAACCGTGGCTGTCGGCCAGGTGAACCTGCATTGCATCGTTGATTCCCGCGTCAGCTTGTCCTTCAATATTGCAGAATCGTTCTGAGCCCAGGCGCAGTGGACCCGCCCAGTCAAATGTCGTCGGGTCGCCCAGTTCGCCCTCCAGCCCGAAACCAGCCATTGCTTTCACGTTGACCACAGGGATCAATGTCGCGCCGCTGGCCGCTGCCACCAGCGCGCGCGATGCGGGGTGCAGCGAGTGCTGCGCCAGACTGGCCGCGATTTGCAGCGCCCGCGCCGATGTGATGCCCACTCGCACTTGCACCGCGCGCAGGCCAAGGGTCGCATCGGTCAAGGTGCCGGTCTTGTCAAAAATGACAGTGTCGATACTGGCCAAGGATTCAATTGCCTGCATGCGCCGCACCAGTACGCCGTGGCGCGCCAGCAGGCCCGCCGAGGTCAACATCGCCGTAGGCGTGGCCAGCGACAGTGCGCACGGGCAGGTGACGACCAGCACGGCAACAGCCGCCATCAGCGCCCGCGCCGGGTCGGTAGACCACCAAAACACCACGGCAAAGGCCGCCGCCAGCAAAACGAAGACCAAAAAAGGCTTGGCGACTCGATCGGCCAGCACGGCAAGGCGCGGCTTGTCGGTGGCGGCCTGTGCCATCAGCGCCACGATCTGGGCGTAGCGGGTACCGGCTCCGAGTTGATCCACGCGCACCTGCACGACGTTTGCCACGTTGTAGCTGCCCGCCATCACGCTGCTGCCCACTGCACGCTCTACCGGGCGCGATTCGCCGGTCATCAGCGCTTCGTCAGCAAATGTGTCGCCTACCACCACAGTGCCGTCTGCGGGGAAGGCCTCGCCCGGCAACACGCGAACCACGTCGCCCACACTCAAGCGCCGAACGACAATCCGCGCAAAACTTCCATCACGCCCCAGACGCTCCACGGTATCGGGCAAGCGCTGCATCAAAGCTTCCAGCGACCCGGCGGTGCGCGCGCGCAGGCGCTGCTCCAGCCAGCGGCCCGTCAGCAGGAAGAAAACGAACATGGTGAGGGAATCAAAATACACCTCGTTCCCCCACCAGCCTCGCGGCTCGAAAGTGGCGGCGCTGCTAACCGCAAACGTCACGGCGATGCCCAGCGCCACGGGCAAGTCCATGCTGATGCTGCGCCGCTTGAGGTCGCGCAGCGCGTTGCCAAAAAACGGCCCGCAGGAGAACAGCACCACCGGCAGGCTGAGCACCCAGGAGGCCCAGCGCAGCAGCTTTTCGATATCGGGTGTGATCTCCCCCGGCTGTGCAAAGTAACCCGGCACGGCGTACATCATCACCTGCATCATGCAGAACCCCGCCACCAGCCAACGCCACAGTGCCAGGCGTGACTGCTGGCGGCTATCGGTGTGCGCAAACGCATCAGACGATGGGAACAGCTGGTAACCCAGCGCGAGCGGTGCGGTAAGCCACTCAGACGGGCGCGTTGCT
>JANNFW010000358.1:0-2594 GCA_031380235.1 Rhodoferax sp.
GGGCTGCATCCGAGGAGGGTCGCGCCGATGAGGCCTAGAAAAATTTGATTTGGTTGCATAGTCATCTAGAAATTAGTGCGGTAGCCTGGTCATGTTTTCAATCCGTAGGCAGTACGCAAGAATCAGACCGCTGGATTCCACGACCTCAGAAAAATTGGGAGAAGGTGTTGACGTCACAATTCAGAAGATGCTATATTATTTACAGCTAACTATTGATATAATACGAGAGCTATAGCTCTAAAAAATTCGCAATTTTTATAGAACCTACTTTTCACATCAATTTTGGCCTATTTTTACTACATTTGTAGTACAAAAACTGCAGGACGCTCGAAAACGGCAAGTCGATCGACGCAGCTCAGATCCATGCGGGACTGCCCGTAAAATTAGAGATCCAAACCCCCAACCCTTGAGGATCGTTTTCCATGTCTCCAGCAGCGTCTTTTTTTTCCAACGTCGAAATGGCCCCGCGCGATCCCATCTTGGGCATTACTGAAGCGTTTGCAGCCGACACCAACCCCAAAAAAGTCAACTTGGGTGTGGGCGTTTATTACGATGACAACGGCAAACTGCCCCTGCTCAAGTGCGTGCAAGCGGCTGAAAAAGCCATGACGGACGACCCGAAGGCGCGTGGTTATTTGCCGATCGATGGCATCGCAGCCTACGATGCCGCCGCCAAGGCACTGGTTTTTGGCGCAGATTCTGAGCCCGTGACATCAGGCCGCGTCGCCACCGTGCAAGGCGTGGGCGGCACCGGGGCGTTAAAGATCGGCGCAGATTTCTTGAAAAAGCTTAATCCCAACGCCAAAGTGCTGATCAGCGACCCCAGTTGGGAAAACCACCGCGCGCTGTTCACCAACGCGGGCTTTGTGGTGGAAAGCCATCCGTATTTCGACCCGTCTGCCAACGGCGGTTTGGGCGGCATCAACTTCGCGGGCATGTTGGCGGCGTTCAACGCAGCACCCGCGGGCACCATTGTTGTGCTGCACGCCTGCTGCCACAACCCGACGGGTTATGACATTACCGCGTCGCAGTGGGATCAGGTAGTTGCCACCGTGAAGGCCAAAGGCTTGGTGCCGTTTTTGGACATGGCCTACCAGGGCTTTGGCTACGGCTTGAAGGAAGACGGCATGGCGGTGCAGAAGTTTGTTGATGCGGGCCTCACATTTTTCGTCTCCACGAGCTTCAGCAAAAGCTTCAGCCTGTACGGCGAACGCGCGGGCGCATTGAGCGTGCTGTGCCAGAGCAAAGACGAAGCCGCCCGCGTGTTGAGCCAGCTCAAAATCGTCATCCGCACCAACTACAGCACCCCGCCCACGCACGGTGGCGCAGTCGTTGCAGCAGTGATGGCCGACCCCAAGCTTCGCGCGATGTGGGAAGAAGAGCTGGGCGAGATGCGCGTGCGCATCAAAGCCATGCGCCAAAAGCTGGTCGATGGCCTGAAGGCTGCTGGCGTGAAGCAAGACATGAGCTTCATCACCTCGCAGATCGGCATGTTCAGCTACTCCGGCCTCACCAAAAACCAGATGGTGCGCCTGCGCACCGAGTTTGGTGTGTACGGCACCGATGCAGGCCGCATGTGCGTGGCGGCGCTGAACAGCAAAAATATCGACCACGTTTGCGCTTCGATTGCGAAGGTGGTTTGAGCGTTGAACTACGTACGCGCCAACGGAATTGAATTTGCCTACATCGAGGAAGGCAGCGGCCCGCTCGTCATTCTGCTGCACGGCTTCCCCGATACCGCAAACACCTGGAGCCACCAGATGTCGGCGCTGGCCGCAGCGGGTTACCGCGCCGTTGCGCCCTACCTGCGCGGCTACCACCCCAGCGAGGTTCCGCACGATGGTTTTTATGACAAAGCCACGCTCGCCACCGATGTCGCCGAGTTGATCCGCCTGCTTGGCGGCGGCAAGCCGGTGCATCTGGTCGGCCAGGATTGGGGCGCGATCATCACCTACGCGGTGCTCGCGGCTTTCCCCGAGCTTGTGCGCCGCGCGGTCGTGATGGCGGTGCCGCACCCCGTACAGGTAGGCAAAAGCATGCTGGATGCCGAGCACATCCATCGCTCATTTCATTGGTGGTTTTTCCAACTGCCAGACTTGCCCGAGAAGGCGCTGGTGGCAAACGATTTCGCGTTTATCGACTATCTTTGGCGCTACTGGACCTCGCCCGGCCACGATGATGCTGCGCACCTGGTTGAGATCAAGGCCATGCTCGGCCAGCCTGGCGTGCTGGCGGCAACGCTCGGCTATTACCGCGCCATGCTCGACCCCAGCAAAGGCGACCCCAGGCTGCAACCGACGCGCGAACTGATGGCCCGGCCCATTGCGGTGCCCACGCTTGCGCTGTGCGGCGGCGACGACCTGCGCGCCGAGCTGATGACCGATCAGGCGCAGTACTTTACTGGCGAATACGACTATCAGGTAGTGCCCGGCGCAGGCCATTTTCTGCATCGCGAGAAACCGGCGGAAGTTACGCGGCTCATGCTTGGATGGTTGGGTAAAGAGGCGGTTTGATCAATACCGACCGCTTCATTGCGGATGTACTGCAAAACCGATTCAACGCAGCCATCTTGCAGCGCTTGCGCCAGCTAGCGC
>JANNFW010000473.1:0-3442 GCA_031380235.1 Rhodoferax sp.
GACGGTTTGTTCTCCGAGCACGCCAAAATCAATGCGGTTGTGCTTGGTAGCGCAACACACCACGCAATCGTTTTCAGAGCGCTTCGTTTTTTCATCAATGGGTTTCCTTCGGCATTTGCGTGTTCGCAGCAGTCACAGTGCGTAATGGTCAACTAGCAGTGCCGCAAACAAAACGCTAAGGTGGATTAGGGAGAACCGAAACGTCTTGCGTGCCAGCGCATCTGAGTAATTGCGCCAAAGCCAAAAGGCGTACAGGCAAAAACCAATACTCAACCCAACAGCCACGATCAGATAAATCCACGAACTCATGCCGTAAACAAATGGCAGCAAACAGGCGGCAAACAGGATGATGGTGTAGAGCAGTATCTGCAAGCGGGTGAACTCGCTGCCATGCGTGACAGGTAGCATCGGCAAGCCCGCCTTGCGGTAGTCTTCCACGCGGTAAAGCGCCAGCGCCCAAAAGTGCGGAGGAGTCCACAGAAAAACGATAAGGAAAAGGATCAAGGATTCGGGCCCGACTTCGCCCGTCATCGCAGCCCATCCCAATACCGGTGGCATAGCACCCGATGCCCCGCCAATCACAATATTCTGGGGTGTTGCCGGTTTCAGAATGACGGTGTAGATCACCGCATAGCCGACAAACGTGGCGAAGGTGAGCCACATCGTCAACGGATTGACCCACACGTAAAGAATCGCCGAGCCCGCCGCACAAAGCACACCCGAAAAAAGCAGCGTCTGCCCATCCTGTAAGTCGCCACGGGCAGTCGGCCGCCAGGATGTCCGCTTCATCTTCGCGTCAATGCCTTTTTCGACAATGCAGTTAAACGCCGCCGCCGCCGCAGAGACGAGCCAGATGCCAAAACAAGCGATTAGCGCAAGGCGCAGCTCCGAGAGATTGGGCAAACCGGGAACAGCCAGAACCATTCCAATCAACGCGCAGAAGACGATGAGCTGAATAACGCGTGGCTTGGTCAGTGCATGAAACTGACGCAAAGGCGTGCGCCAGTCAACCACCGTCTCCACTTTTGGCGGGTTTTCAATCATGCATTCAGCCCCTGCATGCTCAACCCCTGCTTGCTTGCCGAATGCACGCGCGCATTGACGCGACCCGAAGCGACAACCCAGGTCAGCACAATCACCAAGGCAGCAGCACCCCCTGTGTGAAGCAAGGCGGCCAAAAGGGGCCAACCCAGAACCACATTGCTCAACCCCGTCGCCAACTGCAGGCCGAGCAAAGCGGCAATCCAGCGGGAAGCCGTGCGCATGCCAGGTATGCCATTCAAACGCCACGCCAACAAAGCGGTCACGAGCACCACCACAACCGCCATCATCCGGTGGGCGTAATGAATCGCAGTCAACGCTTCGAAGCTGATGATCTCTCCAGCCCGTGTCAACCCGAGCTTGCGCCAAATCTCAAAGCCTTGTTCAAAATTCATGGCCGGCCACCAACTGCCTTGGCACTGCGGAAATTCGCTACAGGCCAGCACTGCGTAGTTGGTGCTAACCCAGCCGCCGAGCGCAATTTGAAAAGCAACAGCCGCAAAGGTAAACCACGCCAGTCGTTGAGTTGGCAGGTCGATTGCGGCTCTTTGATCAGGCCTGACATCCCGATCACCGGATTTGCTGTGTTGCACGACCTGAACCGTGAGCAGTGCCAGAAGAATCAGCGCGCCAAGAAGATGCAGGGTGACGATGGCTGGAAAGAGCTTCATCGTGACGGTCAACGCGCCAAATGCGCCTTGTGCGCAAACCCAAACCAAGGTCGCTGTTGCCCACCACGGGCTGATCCGAGCCCGTCCTTCCCGACTCACCCAACTGGCAACAGCCAACACCAAAATGAGCACGCCCACACCCGTTGCGAAATACCGATGTGTCATCTCGATCCAGGCTTTGCTGGTGGTCACCGGGCCGGTGGGCATCGCCGCTTGTGCTTGGGCAATTTGCCCTGTGGCCCCTAAGGGAGTGGCGTTGCCGTAGCAGCCCGGCCAGTCGGGGCAGCCGAGGCCTGAATCAGTCAATCGGGTGAAGGCACCAAACAGCACCAGGTCAAATGTCAGCACCAGCGTCAGCAGGGTCAAGGCATGCAAACGCTTCACGGGTGAGGCGCTGCGATTACGCCAACCGACCCAGAGCAAAGGTATCAATGCCAGAACGGCACCGACCAGCATCAGGCCAGCCAAAGCCGACAGATCAACAGGCGGATGTGCGTTCATGGTGTGCGTTCGTTCATCAGCGTCCGGCAGTGTCCCACGAAGCAGAGGCGCGAAGCAGGCGCTCTAAATCGCGTTTGGCTTTTGCGGCACTCGGTGCATCCATTTTTGCGGGGAAGCGCATCATCCAGTTACCCATGGGGTCGACCACGTAGAGGTGATCAGCCAAGATTTGCCCGCTAGAAGGCTGCAACCACGAAGACAAGCCGCCAGGTGACACCCTGAGAACAGTCGCACCCAACAATGCCGTCTGAAGCTTCGCGTCAATCGGCTTGTCATCGGTAACCAGCCATACACGATCTAGCCGGTCTTTGTCTTTACCGAGGCTCTCTCGCATCTGACGTTGCAGGTACAGATTCTGGTTGCACAACTCATCGCAGCTGCCGCTTGCGACATTCACCAGTAACCATTGCCCCTTGAGCGTGCGAAGGTTGACAGTTTGACCTTCGAGACCGCTGGTGTTCAGGTCGGGCAAGCTGCGCTGCGGGTTAATCAACTCGCCGAAGTTACGCCGGCCATCAGGACGAAACACGTAGTAGCTGAAGTAAGAGGCAATCACGGGCGCAGCACACACCAACATGACTGCCAACATTTTCCAGCGACCACCTCGGGTGCGGTTGGCCTGCCCGTCAAGTACTTGCGCAGGACTGGGCATGGAATGCACAGTCAGGCCCAGGGGCTGCTCTGCGCCAACAGCGGTTTGCGGCATTTCAAGCAATCGGCTTTGAGAAGAATCGTTTGCCAATTTGAAACCAGCCATAAAGTAATGTGATTAACAAGCACAATCCAAACCATTGGAACGCGTAACCGTAATTTTTGCCTGCGGTGGCAGCCGCCACGGGCCAGTCGCGCAACAAGCCATCGCTTGCAGCACCCGATTGGAGGATTGAAATGGGTAATAGTGGTAAGCCTGTTTCAGCTTTGAAATGCTCAATGTCCAGATTCTGCCGTATCCGCCCTGCACCGGCCTCGCCCAGCTCAAATAGCTTGGGTGGCGATGGGGCAATCCTGCCCAGAATTTCAATGGTCCCGCCCGCTGTAAGCACATCGGGCAAACGCTCCCGGTCGTTGAAATTGCGGCCAATCCAGCCCCGCTGAACCAGCACTGCGCGATCAGTATTTTCAAGCAACATCGGCGTGACGACATAGAAGCCCGGCTTTGCGTTCATTTGGCGGTTGTCCAAAAATACTGTTTTAGATGCAACCCATGTACCGCGCAGTTTCACGGTTCT
>JANNFW010000487.1:0-9053 GCA_031380235.1 Rhodoferax sp.
GTCATGGAAGACACCTGCGCTCACCTGCGCGAGAAGGACGACATCAAGGAGTTCTACCTAGGCATGAAGGAAGACGGCATTCGCAGCGAGCGGCGCTGGAAGAAGAAGAAGAATTGGAGGTAGACAACATGTTCCGCTATCAAGAAAAGCAATTTTTGGCTTCGCCGCTCTTCGAGAATACCGGGCCGCCCCTAGAAAAATTAATCCCCTCGGGGGGCAGCGTCCACACGAAGTGGGAAAGCGTGGAGGCAATGTTATGAGCAAACTTTGGGATCTGAGCAATATCAAACCGAACTTCGACATCCTGCTGCCGGGCGATACGCTCACCGCCATCTTCTGGAACGCGGTTGAAAAGCGCGGCCCCAATGTGTGGATGCGGCAAAAGCACTTGGGGCTGTGGCGCAGCTGGACCTGGAACCAAACTGGCGTGGCGGTGAGCGAAATCGCGGCGGGCTTGCTGGCCTTGGGCTTCAAGAAGGGCGATTGCGCCTCGATACTTTCCAACACCGTCGTGGAATGGGTGTGGGCCGATTTGGCAGTGCTGTCGTGTGGTGGTGTCTCCAGTGGCATCTACCCGACGGACGCACAGACGCAAGTACATTACCTGTGCACCGACTCGCGCACTACCTTTCTCTTCGTTGAGGATGACGAGCAACTAGACAAAGCGCTTGAAGTGCGCACCGAGTTGCCGCTCTTGCAAAAAATCATCGTTTTCGACATGGAAGGATTGCGCGGGGTGAATGATCCCAACGTGCTGAGCCTGGACGCATTGCGTGCGCTGGGCCGCGAGCACCTTGCGAAGAACCCACAAGCTGTCAAGCAAAGTGCCGCAGCCTGCCAGCCGCAGGACTTGGCCATTCTGGTCTACACCTCGGGCACCACCGGCAAACCCAAAGGGGCGATGCACCTGCACAGCGGCCTGGTCTACACGCTGCACGGTTACAACACCCTGGTGACGCAGGACGAGAACGACGAGCGCATGTGCTTTTTGCCACTGTGCCACATTGCCGAACGCATGGGCGGCGAATACCACGCGATGTACACCGGGGCCAAGCTCAACTTCGTCGAGAACCCGGAAACCATCCCCGAGAATGTGCGTGAGATTGCCCCCACCGTGTTCACAGCCGTGCCGCGCGTGTGGGAGAAGTTTTACTCGGGTGTGATGATCTCGTTGAAAGAATCTGGCAGCATTCAACAAGCCGCCTACGGCTGGGGCATCGGTGTGGGCTCGGAGATTGCCGACAAAGTGCTTGCGGGTAAACCGGTGGATGGCTGGCTCAAGTTCAAATTCACTATCGCGCAGTGGATTGCGCTGAACAATGTGCGCAAGCTGATTGGCATTCACCGCGCACGCTTTCTGGTGACAGGCGCAGCACCCATCTCGCCCGATTTGGTGCGTTGGTATTTGGCGCTGGGCGTGCCGATGCTGGAAGTGTGGGGTATGACCGAGACCTGCGGCGCATCGACTGCGGTGCCCGCTACGCTGATGAAGCCCGGCTCGATCGGCCCCGCCGTCAGTTTTAACGAAGTCAAACTGGACCCAGCCACGGGCGAACTTTTGGTACGCGGCAAGAACGTGTTTGCGGGCTACTTGAACCTGCCCGAAAAAACTGCTGAAACCATCGATGCCGATGGCTGGCTGCACACGGGCGACGTGGGCGTGGTGGATGCGGATGGCTACTACAAAATCACCGACCGGATGAAGGACATCATCATCACCGCGGGTGGCAAGAATGTGACACCGAGTGAGCTGGAGAACGACCTGAAGTTCTCACCCTTCATCACCGATGCGGTAGTGATCGGCGACAAGCGGCCTTATCTCACGGTGATCATCATGATCGACCAGGAGAATGTGGAGAAGTTTGCCCAGGATGCAGACGTGCCCTTCAGCAACTACGCCAGCCTGACCCGCGCGCCCGAGGTGCAAGCGCTGATTCAAGGTGAGATTGACCGCGTGAACAAGAAGTTTGCACGAGTAGAGCAGATCAAGAAGTTCTTCCTGCTGGAGACGCAGCTCGGTGCGGAGGACGAGGAACTCACCCCCACCATGAAGCTCAAACGCAAACTGGTTGAAAAGAAGTACACGCCGCAAATTGAGGCGATGTACAAGTAGTTTTTTTGCCATGAATGGAGCATTTATGAAACAGAAATCCGCTTTAGCTTTCGCATCAATTGCGTTACTTGCTACTACAACGATAGCGCAACAAGGTGTCACCAAGACCGAGATTTTGGTCGGCACGATTCAGGACATGTCAGGCCCACTGGCCTCGTTTGGCAAGCAGGCCAAGTACGGCATGCAGCTGCGTATTGACGAGCTGAACGAGCAGGGCGGTGTGCACGGGCGCAAGCTGAAGCTGCTGCTGGAGGACTCGGGCTACGACCCGAAGAAGGCGGTGTTGGGTGCGCAAAAACTGGTGAATCAAGACAAAATCTTCATCATGGTCGGCCACGTGGGCACCGCGCAGAACAACGCAGCCATGCCGATTCAGTTTGAGAAGAATGTGATTAACTTTTTGCCGATCACGGCGGCACGCGACATGTACGAGCCGTTTCACCGGCTCAAATACTCGTTTGCGGTGACGTATTACGACCAGATCCGCACCGCCTTGCCCAAACTGGTGAAGGATAAAAACGCAAAACGCGTCTGCACGATTTATCAGGACGACGACTTTGGGCTGGAAGTGATGCGTGGTGCTGAAGCTGCGCTTAAAACGATGACCATGGAGCTGATAGAAAAAACCTCATTCAAACGCGGGGCAACCGATTTTTCATCCCAAGTCGCAAAGATGAAATCCTCCAATTGCGAGGTGGTCGTGCTGGGCACCATCATTCGCGAAACCATTGGCACGATTGGAGAGTCCCGCAAAACGGGCTTCAGCCCCATTTTTTTGAGTGCGAACGCCGCCTACACCGACCTGATTCCCAAGCTGGGCGGCAAAGCGATGGACGGCATGTATTCGACCATGACGGTGCAGCACCCGTATCTGGATGAATCATCCCAACCCATTCGCTTTTGGGCCAACAAGTACAAAACCAAATACAACGAAGACCCCGGCACGGTGTCAATCTATGGCTATCAGATCATCGACACCTTCATCCGCGCCGCGCAAAAAGCGGGGCCAAATTTGACCACGGACTCATTTATCAAAGCGATGGACAGCATGACCGTGCCGCCTGATATTTTTGGCAGCGCTGAGTTCACCTTTTCGGGAACCAAGCGCTTGGGTACCGATGCATCGCGGGTGTCGCAAATCCAGGATGGCCGTTGGCGCGTGATTTCCGAGTACACCAAGCCCTCGCCATAGTTTTAATGGGACTGCTTTATGAATACTGACGTACTGACCGAAAAACAGGCGATTCAGGAGCTGATCGCCCGTTACAACCATGCCATCGACTCACTGCGCATGGACGATTGGCTCGACTGTTGGACAGACGATGCGGTGATGGACGGCATCGGCCAGTACCTGGTTGGCAAGGCGGCGATCAAGGTGTTTGCTGATGGCTACACGCAGAATTACGCCAGCAGGATGCCAGGCGGGCGGCACTTCACAGTCAACATCGTCTCGAACGTCGTAGGCGACCATGCGACATCTCACTCGTACCTGCAACTGTGGAGCACGCAGGCCAAAGGCCCGCAGATGGCGTTCACCGGAGTCTACGAGGATGTACTGGTAAAACAGGATGGACGCTGGCGCTTCAGGGGACGCAAAATGACCCAGGACAAACCACCTAAAGCTTAACAACCAAGCTCGAAGACGAGGCTTGGAAACTAAACCATAAGGAGCATTGCTATGAAGTTGGAAAACGTACCGTTTGGATTGGCATCGATTGGGGCCGCACTCACTCTCACCTGGGCCGCGGCAGTGGCCCAACCAGCGGCACCGCCGCAAGGCGTCTCGGCCAACGAAATCGTGTTGGGATCGATTCAAGATCTGTCCGGCCCGATTGCAGGTTTTGGAAAGCAGATTCGCCTTGGCATGATGCTCGCCGTTGACGAGATCAACGAGCAAGGTGGCTTGAATGGCCGCAAAATCAAGTTGATCATTGAAGACTCTGCTTACGACCCCAAGAAGGCCGTGCTGGCGGCACAGAAGCTGGTTAATCAAGACAAAATCTTCATGATGGTGGGGCACCTGGGCACCGCGCAAAACATGGCGGCGATGCCGGTGCAGTTTGAAAAAAACGTCATCAATTTCTTTCCGGTCACGGCCGCGCGGGAGATGTACGACCCGTTTCACAAGTTGAAATACGCATTTGCCGCCACTTATTTCGATCAAATGCGCATTGCCGTGCCCAAGATGGTCAAGGAGAAGAACGCCAAAAAGGTCTGCACGATTTATCAGGACGATGACTTTGGACTGGAAGTACAGCGCGGAGCCGAAGCAGGGCTGAAGACCATCAACATGGAACTGGCGGAGAAAACGTCCTACAAACGTGGCGCCACAGATTTCTCTTCGCAGGTCTCCAAAATGCAGGCCTCTGGCTGCGACATGATCGTGATGGGCACCATCATTCGCGAGACGATTGGCACTATCGGCACCGCGCGCAAGTCCGGCTATAACCCAACCTTTTTGGCATCCAGCGCTGGCTACACAGACCTGATCCACAAACTCGGCGGTAAAGCGATGGACGGCCTGTATGCCACCATGACCGTGCAGAACCCGTACACGGACGAACAGTCGCAGCCCATTCGCTTCTGGGCCAACAAGTACAAAACCAAGTTCACTGAGGATCCGACCGTGTTTTCAGTCTACGGTTACGTCATCATCGATGCGTTTGCCAAAGCGGCTACCAAAACTGGCAAAGGCCTGAATACTGAAAGCTTCATCAAGGTCATGGACACCATGACGTTCCCGGAAGACATGTTCGGCAGCTCAAAATCGTCCTTCACCGCCACCAAGCGTTTGGGCAGCGATGCGTCAAGGCTGTCGCAGATTCAAGATGGCAAGTGGAAGGTGATTTCACCGTATATCAATTCCAATTGAACATTTCAATCGATTCCTTACCCACAGCCTCCTTCGAGAGCGAGGCCGTTGGGTAAAATGCGATTGCTATATTTGAAATAGCAAAGAATTGAAAATGTACGAGAGCTAAGGCCATATTTTGATTCAAGTCTCCTATTTTTGCGGCAATTCTGTTAATAATTAACCTCCAGGTTGATTTTTTAGATAAGTGGATAGAGCGACCCTAGTGTGAAGGCGATCTACCAGCTCTGACGGTATGATTAAGTTCAATGTTCGAAGGACGACATCATGCAAAAAGGGGCTGTAGAACCCGTGGTTTATGGCGCGAGTGATCGCCCGCCGCGTGGAGAC
Source organism: Rhodoferax sp. (assembly GCA_031380235.1). Taxonomy (GTDB): domain Bacteria; phylum Pseudomonadota; class Gammaproteobacteria; order Burkholderiales; family Burkholderiaceae_C; genus JANYCG01. The sequence continues at coordinate 5,316 of JANNFW010000487.1, forward strand.
TACTCTCGCGCAGCGCTCGATTACACCTGCCCCCAGGACTACGCGGCCTACCGCGTCGCCGACCACACCACCTATCGACATCTTTACGAACGCCAGTCGGCGCTTCTGCCGGGGCTGGCCTGCGATGAGTTTTTGGCATCATTGTCAGCGCTGGGGCCTAGCCACCACATCCCGCGCTTTGAAGACATCAACGACCGCCTGTTCAAGGCCACGGGGTGGGAGATCGTGGCGGTACCCGGGCTGATTCCTGAAGTCCCCTTTTTCAGTCTACTGGCACAGCGCAAATTCCCGGCGACCGACTGGATACGCAAACCCTCTGAGCTGGACTACATCGTCGAGCCTGATGTTTTTCATGATCTGTTTGGCCATGTGCCCTTGCTTTTTAACCCAGTTTTTGCGGATCACATGCAAGCCTATGGCGCAGGCGGGTTGAAGGCGCATGGTTTAGGTGCCTGCGAAATGCTTTCACGGCTTTACTGGTACACCATCGAGTTTGGACTGATTCGTCAACCCAACGGTCTTCGAGCGTACGGTGCGGGCATCCTGAGCTCATCGGGCGAGTTGAAGCACGCCGTCCGCGATGCAAAGCCGCAACGCATGGCGTTGGACATTTTGCGTGCGATGCGCACGCAGTACAAAATCGACAGCTACCAGCAGACTTACTTCGTGATCGACAGCTTCCAACAGCTATTTGATCTCACAGCTCCAGACTTCGCGCCGCTCTATAGGCAGCTTGAAAAGCTACCCAACTTGGACGCATCTCAAAGTTTGGCCAGCGACTCACTGATTACTGTTTGATCAAAGACCAAGGCGACGTGCGCAAGACCCGGAATATGGCGGTTGTGCGCACCGGGCAAGGTAGCTGCTGAAGTTGGGAACACGATGTTGTCGCAGTTCGAGTAAAAGCAGGTGAAGAGCCTACAGCGCGATGCGGCCTCACTGCTTTGCAGATTTTTCAACCAAACACTGCCAATGGCCATCTGCCCGGCATTGCTCGGAAATGGCAGGCGACTCAGCCAAGTCCCGTGATGCGGCGATCCAATCGTGACAATGTGATGCACTCTGATGTCGGCATCCGCGCTGGCCCGTAGCCATCCCCGCACCGCCAAACCACCCATGCTGTGGCACACCACCAGAGGCGGCATCCCGGTAGCCTCAGTCACTTTGCGCACAGCCCGGTCTATCGCATCCACATACCGGTCAATGGAACCAAACACCGGTACCAGACTGACCGCCACAAATGCACGACGACTGCGGGTAAGCTTCTTCAGCCAAGGTGTCCACACACCGCGATTGCAAACGAACCCGTGAATGAAGACAACGCCACGGCGACCCCGCTGCGAAAAAGCATCGTCAGATTGATCAGGAAATCTGTTGGAAGCAAATGCCAAATCCCAACAGAAAAGCCGAACCATGAGCCGTGTTTCCGCTAACCACGCCTTGACCACGCTCCACCAGGGAGCCTTCGGCGCGCTGTCTGTTCTGTTGACCAGGCGCGCCACGATAAATTGCGCAAATAACAGCGGAACAAAGAAAAATGTCGCTGCAAGGTACCTCGGAGGAATAACGTCGGCTGGTTTATACCAAAACCCCGCAACAACGAGAAGCACCGCGCCAGCCCACGCAATAACCACCAGTTTGAGGCAATGCGAAAGCATTAGGAAACTGGCGAAAATTGATAAAGTATGCGATGTGCGGCAGAACGTTTCGGAGTCATGCAAAGACTATTCCGAAACTTGCCCGGATGAAAAGCCCTGGTTTTGAGCACTGATGATAAGTGAACGAATCGCAAGCAAAGCGACTCCGCCAAAACTCAATTAAAGATGGTTGCGCGAGTAGGATTTGAACCTACGACCTTTGGGTTATGAGCCCAACGAGCTACCAGGCTGCTCCATCGCGCGGTAAGAATTCTATTATAGCACTGCTTCGCAGTTATCAGGCTTTGACGCTGTCTGAATTTGGCGCTTCTTCCGACTCGGCGGGGCGATCAACCAGTTCGACCAAAGCCATGGGAGCGTTGTCTCCAACACGAAAACCCATTTTCAAAATTCGTGTGTAGCCGCCGGGACGCGCCTTGAAGCGAGGACCCAGATCGTTGAACAGCTTGGAAACACTGTCCCGGCTGCGAAGACGGTCAAATGCCAGACGGCGATTGGCGAGCGTCGCGTCTTTTGCCAGGGTAATCATAGGCTCGACCACGCGGCGAAGCTCCTTCGCCTTCGGCACCGTGGTCTTGATGACTTCGTGCTCAATGAGCGAATTCATCATGTTGCGTAGCATCGCAAGCCGGTGCTCGCTGGTGCGGTTGAGTTTGCGTAATCCGTGTCCGTGGCGCATGATTTTTCCTTACTTTATAAAACCGACAGCCGTATCAGGTACTGCCAGAGGCGCTGCATGTCCCGTGAGGGCCGCGCGGTGATTAACGTCCTAATTATCGTCTTGACTATCGTTTTTCTAGAGCAACCGGAGGCCAGGCCTCCAATTTCATTCCAAGGGTCAACCCACGTGAAGCAAGCACTTCCTTGATCTCATTGAGTGATTTACGACCCAGGTTCGGTGTCTTCAACAACTCATTTTCGGTACGCTGGATCAAATCACCAATGTAGTAAATGTTCTCGGCCTTCAGGCAGTTGGCTGACCTGACGGTCAACTCAAGCTCATCGACAGGACGAAGCAGAATTGGATCGAACTGCGTATTTCCGCGCGGTGCTGGCGCATCGAATGCTGCAAGCTCACTGCCCTCAAGCTGGGCAAACACGGCCAACTGTTCAACCAAAATTTTCGCGGATGCACGCACCGCATCTTCTGCGGAAATTGCACCGTTCGTCTCGATTTCGACCACCAGCTTGTCCAGATCAGTCCGCTGCTCAACGCGAGCGCTTTCGACGGTGTAGCTCACGCGCTTGACTGGCGAAAACGACGCATCCAAGACGATTCTGCCAATTGATTTGGTCGATTCATCGCTATGGCGGCGCATGGTACCGGGCACGTAACCACGGCCCTTCTCGACCTTGATCTGCATGTCGAGCTTGCCGCCACTCGACAAATGGGCAACGATATGCTCTGGGTTGACGATTTCGACGTCATGCGGTGTCTGGATATCAGAAGCCTTCACAACGCCTTCGCCGTCTTTGCGCAGGCTCAGGGTGACCTCTTCGCGATTGTGGAGTTTAAACACCACTCCCTTCAAGTTCAGCAGGATGTTGACCACATCTTCCTGAACACCGTCGATGGACGAGTACTCGTGCAGCACGCCCGCAATCGTGACTTCCGTGGCTGCATAGCCAGGCATCGATGACAGCAAAACCCGGCGCAGGGCATTGCCCAGGGTGTGCCCATACCCACGCTCAAAGGGCTCCAGAACAACTTTTGCGCGGTTGGCACTTAGTTGCTCGACGTTAATAGTTTTTGGTTTCAACAAGTTTGATTGCATACGGACTTCCTCTCAATACCCCCGGCTCATTACACCGGTAAGGCTGGTGAAGCGCCTAACTTGCGGTGCCCCGCACGTCAGGAACAGTTTGAACTACGAAGGATCAGCTAAATGGCCAGATGTCAGATGACGGAATGTCATCAACGCGAGTACAACTCGACGATCAACGACTCATTGACATCAGCAGCAAACTGATCCCGATCCGGTACGCTTTTGAACACGCCTTCCGCCTTGTCGACACTGACTTCGACCCATGCGGGCATTCCAACCTGCTGGGCAAGTTGAAGCGCTTCAACCACACGGTT
>JANNFW010000516.1:0-1968 GCA_031380235.1 Rhodoferax sp.
GGCCTTGGCAAGCCACCCCGCATCCACCCAGCATGTGTTCAAACCCTCGGGTCGCGCATGACACCAAAACGGCCAGCCATCCACGTATTGTTCGCCCTGGTGCCCGACAGTCTGGCGCTGGATTGGGCTGGCCCCGCTGAGGCTTTGCGCATCGCCAATCAAGCGGTTGTTGCCACGGGTCTGCCCGAGCGGTTTGTGCTGCGCTTTTGTGGGCCGCTCGCAGATTGCACCAGCTCGGTGGGCTTGAAAATTACCGGGCTGGAGCCACTGCCAGATGACTTTCATACACCCACCTGGGTGGTTCTGGTGGGCCTGCCGGGCACGGCAATTTCAGTCGCGAATCCGCCTGCGTGCGCCTTGCTGCATTGGCTGCGCGGGCTGCGCTTGCACAGCGGGCAGCTCGAATTGGTAACGATCTGCGCCGGCGCCCTGTTGGCAGCCCATGCAGGTTTGCTGAGTCAGCGGCGGGTTACCACGCATCACCACCATCTGGACGAGCTACAGACTGTTGAGCCCGCTTGCCAAGTGGTGCCCAACCGCGTTTTTGTGGAGGATGCGCCGCTGTACAGCAGCGCGGGCGTGACCACGGGGGTCGATCTGATGCTGCACCGCATCGCTGCCGAATGCGGGCCAGCTATTGCCGCACAGGTGGCGCAAACGATGGTGGTGCCGCTACGCCGTGGGCCGCAAGACCCCGAGTTGTCGCCATTTTTAGCCTACCGCAACCACCTGCACCCCGCCATCCACCGCGTACAAGACGCGATTGGTCAGGCACCTGCGAATGAATGGACACTGCCACAAATGGCCGATATCGCGCACGCCTCGACGCGTCATGTGACCCGGCTTTTCCTCACACACGCGGGCATCGCGCCGCTGCACTACCTGCGCCGCATCCGATTGGCGGTCGCACAAGTGGCGTTGCAGTCCGGCCGAAACGTCACGCAGGCAGCGCAGGCGGCAGGGTTTACTTCGGATACGCAATTGCGGCGCGCGTGGCACCAGTTTGGGCAAGACGGCACGCCGTCCAATCATTAGTTCTCAGTGCGGCGAAAAGCAATCAATTTTCAGTTCTACGCAAAGCATAGAGCCGCTCCATCACGGCGCGCATGTCGGGCCCGTGGCTGGCGTGGGCGACGTAGGTGTCCAGGTCAGCCACGGCTTCGCGCGCGTGGCTCATTTCGCTGTGCACCATGCCACGGTCGCGGTACTCGCTCCAGGCTTGGGGCAGCAGCACGATCAGGCGGTCTTGCACGGCCAGCAGGCGTGGCCAGTCTTGCTGTACTTTGTAGATTTCTTTCAGGTTGCGCAGCATGCGGGCAATGATGTCGCGCGCGGGCGATGCCTGCAGGTACAGGCCCAGCGGTGCATCGGAGTCATCGTCTAACCCGCTACTGCGGCGGAAGGGTTCCAGGCGCTCGGCCAACTGCTCGCGCGAGAGCGAATTTCCATCCATCGGGTCCATCACTACCTGGCCTCGGGGCAGGCTGATCTTCATCATGAAGTGGCCCGGAAAGCCCACGCCCTGCGCGCTCAAGCCCAAGCCCTGCGCCAGCTCGAGCCAGAGCACGGCCAGCGTGATAGGGATGCCCCGGCGCGCGCGCAGCATCACGTTGATGAAGCTGTTCTCAGGGTCATAGTAGTTGTTGACGTTGCCACCAAAGCCCAGCGTGGTGAAGAAGAACTGGTTCAAGAGCCGCAACCTATGCATGGGCGCCGCATCGGGCGGAATGCGCCGCTTGAGCCGTGCCAGCATTTGATCGACTTCACCCAGCACCTGCTGCACATCCAGCTCGGGGTACTCGTCCTGCGCCAGGCTGACCGCCGCTTCAAACAGCGGAAACCCTTCATCGCTTTGTACCAGCGAGGCGAAGTAGGCAAGCGGCGTGGGGGCGACCAGCGACAGGTTCATACCAATATTGTGCCTAATTTTTTTTGTCGCCCACTGCATCATTCCATTTCCAAATCATT
>JANNFW010000530.1:0-3008 GCA_031380235.1 Rhodoferax sp.
GCAGGAATATGCTCCAGCACGGCGATAAAGCCAGGCTGGGGGCCCGACTTGTGCACCGGGTCGGTCATGCTGTCATACAGCGCATCAAAGTTTTTGCCAACATGCATTGGCAGCATGAACTGCTGGCCAATCATGTCCAACACGTCTTGCTTGGTCAACGCGTTGGCCAGATTGGCGTACAGAAAATGCTGCCCCAGGTGAATCGCAGCATCCTGCAAATCCTGAACGCGAAACGCGCGGATGGATTGCACGATATTGGTGCGCACGCCCTTCAAGGGTGTGTCGCTGGCAGCGCGCGTTGGCGTTTCAGCGCCATCGCCCGCAGGCTTGGGCGCATGGCTGGTGCCTGGCGCCGGGTTGTCTTTACGAAGTTGCATAGTCGCTTCCACTTCACTTTCTCTAAAATTACTAAACTCTTTACAAAACCCTGTACAAAAACTCAAAAACTGTCAGGGCTGAATCCTTCGAAAACTCGAATAATGATCCGCCGTGTAAAAACATGAATCTGGCGTTTTGGGTTGCTGCCCACCGCACACGATGCGCTTGGCTCCCCGGTCTCTCGAACCCGGCGTTTTAACGGTGTATTCCCGGTAAAACCCGTGTTTTGCCGCAGGTAGCAACCGTTCGCGGTTGCCGAACACCGTGCCGTCCTTTTCGTAGGGAAACGGGCCGCCCTGGTAAATTCGCTCATAAGTTTGCTGGCCCTGCTGAGGCAGTTCGGCAACTTTGATCGTCGCCAAACCGTCACTCGGCACAGCTTGCTTCGCGTACACGCCTACAGGCGCAACGCTTGCCAATATCAGCATGCCAGTAAGCGCTAACTTGATTGAGCTCTTAACCGAATGCTCCACCAAGCGCCCTGCCATGAATTTTGGCAGCCAACTTTTCACTACCGTATTCACTACGCTTACTCCACTAGAAGCCACTAAAACGCCACTTGCACTTGTTAACCTGACTGAACGAAGAATTGGGGTAAACCCGAAACTCTCAACCCCCCTAGTGTCGCGCATTCGAGAGAAAAACGCAAGTACCTGCTCAAAAAATAAGCAGAATTTCCGGGTCGCGGTGTGGATTAAGTTAGCACCAGCTTCTTTTTTTGGTGTTACCGGCTGGCGTTAGCGTCAGCAACGGTGAGTGCTGTCATATTGACCACACGGCGTACTGTGGTGCTGGCGGTCAAGATATGCACAGGTTTTGCAGCCCCCAGCAGCACGGGGCCAATCGCAATATTGCCACCTGCTGCGGTTTTCAGCAGGTTGTAAGCAATGTTGGCGGCATCAATATTGGGCAGCACCAAGAGATTGGCATCCCCTTCCAGCGTGGTTGAAGGCATGAGAGCGGCGCGGGCGGCGCCGTCCAGCGCGACGTCGCCATGCATTTCCCCGTCCACTTCGAGCCATGGGGTTTGCAGACGAAGCAGGCCCAAGGTGTCACGCATTTTGAGGGCGCTGGGCTGGTTGCTGCTGCCGAAGTTGGAATGCGACAGCAACGCGGCTTTGGGGCGGATGCCAAAGCGCATCATCTCCTCCGCCGCCAGCGTGGTGATTTCGGCCAGTTGCTCAGCCGTGGGGTCGTAATTGACGTGCGTGTCCACCAGGAAGACCTGTCGGTCTGGCAACAACAGCCCGTTCATGCACGCATAGGTTTGCACGCCAGCGCGTTTGCCAATCACCTGGTCGATGTAGGGCAGGTGCGTCAATGTGGTGCCCCACGTGCCGCAAATCAGCCCATCCACGTCGCCTTTGTGCAACAGCATGGCACCAATCAGCGTCAGCCGCCTGCGCATTTCGATTTTTGCGACTTGGGTGGTGACGCCTTTGCGCTCGGTCATGCGATGGTAGGTTTGCCAGAAGTCGCGGTAGCGATGGTCTTGCTCGACATTCACGACGTCATAGTCCAGCTCTTCTTTGAGCCGCAGACCAAATTTTTCGATGCGCTGCGCGATGATGGCGGGCCGGCCAATCAGCGTGGGGCGGGCCAGGCCCTCATCCACCACAATTTGCGCTGCACGCAAGATGCGCTCTTCTTCTCCTTCGGCATAGGCCACGCGCTTTTTGAGCGCTTTTTTGGCGGCATTGAAGATCGGCTTCATCGTGGTGCCTGAGGCGTACACGAAGCTTTGCAGGCGCTCCATGTAGGCATCCATGTCCGTGATCGGGCGCAGCGCCACGCCACTGCTGGCCGCTGCTTTGGCCACCGCGGGCGCAATCTTCATCATTAGGCGCGGATCGAACGGCTTGGGGATCAAATACTCAGGCCCAAACGCCAACTGCTCCCCGACATAGGCCGCAGCCACCACTTCGCTTTGCTCGGCCTGCGCCAGCTCGGCGATGGCGTGCACCGCAGCAATTTCCATCTCGACCGTGATGGTCGATGCCCCGGCATCCAGCGCACCGCGAAAGATGTAGGGGAAGCACAAAACGTTGTTGACCTGGTTTGGGTAGTCGGTGCGGCCCGTGGCCATGATGGCATCATTTCGAACGGCTTTCACGTCCTCGGGGCTGATTTCTGGGTTGGGGTTGGCCAGCGCCAGGATCAAGGGGCGCGCTGCCATCTTCGCGACCATGTCTTTCTTCAACACGCCCCCCGCAGACAGGCCCAGGAAGATGTCGGCCCCCTCGATCACCTCGCTCAAGGTGCGAGCGGAGGTCTTTTGCGCGAAGACGATTTTGTCCTCATCCATCAGCTCGGTGCGGCCCTCGTAGACCACACCGGCCAGGTCGGTCACAAAAATGTTTTCGCGCGGCATGCCAATCTTGACCAGCAACCCCAGGCAGGCCAGTGCTGCAGCACCCGCGCCCGAGGTCACCAGCTTGACCGTCTTCAAGTCTTTGCCCACCACTTTCACACCATTCAAAATAGCCGCGCCCACCACAATGGCGGTGCCGTGCTGATCGTCATGAAAGACCGGAATCTTCATGCGGCTGCGCAATTGGCGCTCGACGTAAAAGCAGTCAGGTGCCTTGATGTCTTCAAGGTTGATGCCGCCAAACGTGGGCTCAAGGGAC
>JANNFW010000556.1:0-7724 GCA_031380235.1 Rhodoferax sp.
ATTGAAAGACAGCATCAACACGGCATAGCCCACCGAGATGGCGCTGGCCACAAAGAACACCGCTTTGCCAGCCGTTTTCATAGTCGCCGCCAAGGCTGTGTCAACGTTTTGGGTCTTGCCCAGCTCCTCCCGGATGCGGTAGAGCAGGTAAATGGCGTAGTCCGCGCCAATGCCAATGGCCATTGCCGAGCTGACGGAGTTGGGCGTGTTCAACGGAATACCCGTCAAGCCCATCACCCCAAAGTTCACCAGCACCGTGAACATCAAGGGCAGCACCAGATAGACACCGGCCAGCAGAGACCTGAACACCAGCACGCCGGCCACAAACACAAAACCCATCATCTGCGCAATGTTCTGCATCTTGCCTTTGACCAGCGACTCACTCAAGGCTGAGGTTTGCGGCACGCTGCCGCCAATTTGCATGGTGACACCTTTTGGCAGCCGCGGCTCGACGTAGGCGCGAATGGTGTCCACCATGGTTTCAGCATATTTGCTGCTGTCATTTTTCATCCAGACCAAGAGGTTGGCATTTTGGTATTGGTAGTCAATGTAGGCATCAAAGTCAGTTGGCTGGCCTGACATGGAATACAGCAAGAGGAACTGCGAGACCAAACCCTGGCTGGCAGGAATCGCATAAAACGCTTCGTTGCCGGCGTTCATGGATTTGTTCATCTGCTTGATCAAGTCCACCATGGAAATGGTTTTGCCGACATCGGGCAACGTGGCAATGAAGGCCTGAGTGTCTTCAATGGCACGCAGCACGGTGGGGTCTTTCATGTGGTCAGCGTGGCTGCCCTGGAACACCACGTACAGCGTGTTGGTGCCGGCCAGCTTTTGGTTCAGCACCCGGTCTTCCTGGCGCAACTGCAAGCCTTCGCCAAAATAGCTCTTGGTGGAGTTCTCGCGGCTGACGTTGGACGCGGCCAGCACGGCCACACAGGCCAGCACGGCAAAACTGGAGATGACGAGTTTGTAGCGCTGCGTCACCAGGGCTGTGAGTCGGCCCGCCAGCCGATCCCACACCCGATATTCCCGGTTCTCGCGGTTTTCAGCACGGGCAACCTCCGGCAGCACTTTAAGCTGCGGTTGGGGTGCCGGCAGGTAGCTGCGCAAGGCCGGAATAAAGGTCAGCTCAATCAGCAGGGCACTCAAAATGCCCAGCCCGGTGAAAATACCAAAGGTGCGGATGGTGGCGATCTCAAAGGTGATCAGCGAAAAGAAACCCAGCGCCGCCACCAGCCCGGCGGTCAACATCACCGGCGCCACTTTGACCAAAGATTCGACCACAGCGCGGTCGTTCAAGGCACTCAACGGGTCACGCGGGTTCAGGGCACTCAAGCGAGCATACTCTTCGTAATAGCGTTTGAGAATTTGCACCGCATGCCCGGCGGCCACCGCCAAAATCAGGATCGGTGTGGTGGCGTTGAAGGCATCCATCGAAACCCGCGCCGCGCCCATGATGCCCAGGCTCCAGATCACGGCCAACAGTGCAGTGACCAGCGGCAAGATCATGCCTTGGCGGGTTCTGAAGGCCTCAAAATGCACCAGGCCGATCAGAATCAGCGCAATCGGAAACAAGTAAGCCATGCGTGCCGAAAACCGCTCCACGTTGGCAAAAAACACCGCTGTGCCGCTGCTGATCACGGTCACCCGAGGCGTCTTGGCCTGGTCCAGCACGACCTGCACCTTGTCCATCACCTGACGGAATCCCTTGGGCCCAATCTCCACCGAAAACGACACTGTCGCCAGTGTTTTGTCGGCTGACATCAGCGTGTTTTGGTAAATCGGGTTTTGCTCAAGCGTGCGAGCCAGGTTGGCGACATCGCCCCTGTCCCCCGGGTTGCGCAACAGCGGCTCGACCGTCATGTCCGTGGCAGTGCCAGAAATGGCGCGGGCGCGATCCGCCGTGACGCTCAGCAAGGTGTGCGCCTTCACGCCAGGCACTTTGGCCAGCTCACGCGTCAGGTCGGCGACCACGCGCATGACCTCGGGCCGGTAGGCGCTGCCACCGTCAGCCGCGCCCACACCCACCACCACCACATACTTGGAGCCAAACAGCGTCTCGGCAGCCGTAGTCCCTATCACATTGGGGTGCAGCTTGGGTAACATTGCAGAAGGATCAATGACAATGTTCAGGTGCCGTAACTGGCTGGCAAAGAAGACCGTCAACAGGCCAATCACCAAAACCAGCCAGAACCGCCTGCGCACGATGGTGTTTGCAATAGTGCGAATCATGATGCCTGCCCCTGGTGCGCAAAGCGGCTGATTTGGTCGATCACCGCCGCGTCTTTCAGGATGCGCCGGTGGCCCAGGCCGTTGGTAGCCATCAACTCGGCGTGCTGCAAAGTCTGCTTGATTTTCAAGGCGTGCTCAAACGGTATCTCGTGGTCGTCGCGGTCGTGTACCAGCAGCATCGGTATTTTCAGGTGCGCTAGCATGTGCGGGATTGAAAGCGTGTCCCAGCCCATGGGCTGTGCGTAGTTGGCATCCATGCGGGCACGGGCTTTTGCCACGGTTTGGGTCGATATGCCCAGGTAGGCACCAATCACATTGGTGAACCAGGTGCAGTCTGTCAGTGAGCTGATCGAGACCAGGCGTTGCACGTCCAGTTCGTAATCACGCAGCGCGATGGCTGTAGCAGCCACCCCCAAAGAGTGCGCGATCAAGGTGTCAATCGGCCCTACATCATGGATCACTGCTGCGGTGGCCTGCGCCATGCGCATTTGCTCAGACCATGTCCCGCTGGACAAGCCGTGGGCCGGATGGTCAAAACTGACCACACTCAGGCCGCTTTGTGTGAGTTCACGAATCATGGCCTCGGGCTGGGTGCCGCGTCCGCCCCAGCAATGCACAAACAGGCATTGCGGGCCTTTGCCCCAGCGGTAGCATTGCAGCCAGCCATCCTGGAACGGAATTTTCCACTGGTGCGCCGAAGCCCGCAGCACCGCCTCGGCATCACTCGGGCGGTGCCGTGGCGGCGAAGAGATGAGGCTGTAGGTCATGCGGGCGGCCAGGCCAGAGGCTACGCGGTCAATGCGCCCCATCGCAAATCGGGCCAGCGTGACCATCGGCTTTTGGGTAAATTTCGCGGAGTTCACCGCGTTACCGTGGTGGACGGTACCCAAACCGCGCCGCTCTGCGCCGGTGTGGTGGGCCACGGGCAAAGCGCGCCGCACCGCAAATTGTGTTCCTTGTTGCATCATCGTGTTCATGGCATCCGTCCTTTGTGCCGGTTGCACGCCGGGTTGGCGCGTCAGGTAAGCTTAAAAAGTCACGCGCGATGTGGATGTGCGAAAAAGCACTGTTTTGTGCAAATACCCGGCAGAAAATGTCCCGCATGGAGTCCGCAGCAGTCAGTCCAAAATTGATCGGGAAACCACTCAGTGTCCAGCGAACCACTTCTCGAAGACTTTTGATGCAGATTCCAGGCTACCGGATTGACGGTCTGATGCTTCAGACCGCGCGCAGTGCGCTCTACCGGGGTCGCGGTGAGAACAAGCTTGCGGTCATCATCAAGACCCCCGTGCACGACGTTCCGACCATGCGCGAGATTGCGCGCTATCAGTGGGCGTTTGACCAGGCGCGCGAAGCAGATCAGCGTGCAGTCTTACGTCACCTTGAATTATTGCGTTTTGGCGCATCGGTGGCGTTGGTCACCGAGGATTTTGGCGGCGTCTCCCTGGGCAGCCAGCTCGCGCCCGCCGGTTTTTCTTTGGGGCGCCTGCTTGACTGCGCACTGGCTGTGGCGACCGCCTTGGGCCGCCTTCACGCATCTGGCATCGTCCACAAGGACATCAAGCCCGACAACATCATCGTGAGAGCCGACGGCTCGGATCTGCGCCTGATAGACCTTGATGTATCGACCAACCTACGGCGGGAAATCGTCGCCACCGTGTCGCTTGACCAGATTGAGGGCACGCTGGCGTACATGTCGCCGGAACAATGCGGACGCGTCACGAGCCCGGTGGATGACCGCTCGGATTTGTACAGCCTGGGGGTTACGCTGTTTCAACTGGCAACCGGTCGGCTGCCGTTTGTGTACGACGACCCCGCCGAGCTGGTCTATGCGCATGTTGCACGGCTGCCGCCCTCGTTGCACGAGATTCGGCCGGAACTGCCCCCCATTTTGTCGGACATCGTGAACCGCTTGCTGGCCAAAAATCCTGATGACCGCTATGCCAGCGCGCGCGGTCTCGCTGACGACCTTGCCAGCTGCATCAGCGATCTGCGCCGAACCGGTACCGTGCGGGCATTTGCCCTTGGTCAAGCCGATGTTGCAATGACCTTGCGTGTGCCAGACCGGCTCTACGGCCGGGAGGTTGACCGTAAGCGCCTGTTGAATGCTTATGAAGATGTGCGCCACGGACAGCGAACGCTGGTGACAGTGTCGGGGGTGAGTGGCATCGGCAAGACCGCGCTCGTCAACGATGCTAGTCGCGGCATGACCCAAGCAGGGGGACGCTTTTGCAGCGGCAAGTTCGACCAGTTCGGTGCCGATCTTCCCTACCTTGGCATCCTTCAGGCATTCTCCGAGCTGCTCCGTCAGGAGCTGGCTTTGCCGCAAGCGCAGCTTGACGTGCTGCGCACGGCAATGCGCAAGGCGCTTGGCATTCACGCACGGCTACTGACCCATGTTTTGCCCGAACTGCTGACACTCATTGGCCCGCAGCCTGAAGTCGAAACGGTGGAACCGCGCGATGCACAGCGGCGGCTGCAACTGCTTGCAGGGCAATTCATCGCCGTATTTGCAACACGGGGGCGGCCACTGGTGATGTTCCTGGACGATCTCCAGTGGGCTGACCTGGCTTCACTGCAACTGCTGGAGGCTTTGGCCGCCGACACCGGGCTTGACCATCTCATCATCGTCGCGGGCTACCGTAGCAATGAGGCAGGCATTGGTCATCCTCTGCACAACACGCTCGATGCCTGGCGCAGCGCGGCGAGCGCTACCGTAGACATCTGCCTGACCCCCTTGCGGGCCACCGACTTGGAGCAACTGCTGGCAGACACCCTGCATGTCAGTCCTATGGACGTGCAATCGTTGGGGGCCTATATCAATACCGTTGCGGACGGAAACCCTTTCGTGGTGCAGGAGTACCTGCGCACACTGCAAACGCGTGGGTTCTTCCAGTTTGATGAAGATCGGCGCGCTTGGGCCTGGGATGTGTCAACGCTGCCGGAGTTTTCACTCCCGGACAATGTGGGCGCGCTGATTGCGGGCCGGCTCGACGGCTTGCCTGCGCACTGTCTGGATTTGCTCGACACGGCCTCTTGCGTTGGAAGTGAATTTGAATTGCAGACCCTTGCCAGCGTTCATGAAATATCACAGAGTGCCGCTGCGACTGGCTTGTCAGTGGCGGTGCGCAAGGGCATCATCCTTCCGCTGGATGCGCACTACAAGACGTTTGAATCCCTGGACAACTGGGCCGTACCAGCACAAACGCTGAATGAACTGGGAACCGCCCGCTACCGTTTTCAGCATGACAAAGTGCGCCAGACGGTGCATGAGCGTCTGGACGCGCAGCGCCTCGCACAGCGGCACTTGCATATTGGCCGCTTGCTTTTGCAAAGCCTGTCGGCACCCGAGCTTGAGCGCCGGGTGGTGGAGGTGTTTTCACATATCGTCAATGGCATTGCAGGGGTGCATGACGAAGGCGAACGACGCCGGATGTTGCACATCGGCCTGGCCGCCGGGCGCAGTGCTCAGCATTCGCTTGCCTTTGCAGGGGCCAGGCGCATGCTGGCTGCCGCAGCGCAGTTGATGGCACCGTCAGTTTGGCGCGACGACTACGACACCGCCTTTGGTATCCACATGGCACTGGCCGAATGTGCCTATGCCCTGATGCTCGACGATGAACTCGACACCGCCACGGCGCTGGTGATTGAGCATGCGCAGACGGTGGCGCATCGCTCGCAGGCGTATGGCCTGCGCATCCGTAGGCGCAGGGTTCAAAAGCAGTATGTTGAAGCGGTGGATCTAGCGGTGGATGTTGCCGCCTCGCTGGGTGTGGTGCTGCCGCGCAAGCCGCATCTGGCGAATGTGTTGTGGGGAGCGGTGCAGACGCTCTGGGCGCAAGGCAGGCGTGACCCGCGTGATTTCGACCAACTGCCCGAAGCGACCGACCCTGAAATCCGCGCCGCCATGCCCCTGCTTTCCGAAGCGGCGACTGCAGCCTACTTCGCTGAACCCAATTTGCTGCCGCTGATCGGCATGGCCGGCACCCGGTTGTCGCTCAAGTACGGCGTGACACCGGATTCACTCTACACGTTTGTCGTCTGGGCGTTGGTCTTGTGCGGGGTGCTGGGGCGCATAGAAAACGGCTACCGCTTCGGCGAGCTGGCTTTAAAACTGGGCCGCCGCTATGGCGGCCTGCATGAAGCACACGCACGTTTCGTCGTGGGTGCGTTCGTCGCGCATTGGAAGGAGCCCCTGCCCGATGTCACACGCCAGTTGTACCTCAATTGGGCCAGCAACCGCATCAATGGCGACAGGGAAAGCGCGACCTACTGCGCCGGGGTGCTGAACTACACGTACTTTTTTGCTGGTGGCGCGCTGGATTTGCACGAAAGGTATGGCGACTCGATCCGCTACCTGGCCGACTTTGGGGAAACTCACGTGAAAGCCTGCCACTTGGCTTGGGTCGAACTGTTCACCGCGTTGCGCAAGCCGGAGATGCCATCCGATCTCGATGGCGAATGGTTCCAGTACACCCGCCAGTTGCCCGAATTTTTGCAGTCCAACAACAGCGTACAGATTGCGATCAGTTCGATCGCTGCCGGAATGCTCGACCATCTGGCGGGTCGCTTTGAACGGGCCGAAGAACGCTTCGCTCTGGCAGCAAGTCACGAAGCCGGTCTCGTCGGGCAGGTACTCGTGCCAGGGCTGGCTTTCTTTCGCGCGCTCAATGCCTACCGCCGCATCGCTGCCGGTAGTACCGGTCGTGCCGACAAGAGCGCACTGAGGCTGGCGCGGCGCTTGCGCAAACGCCTGGAACGCTGGGCCGTCCACGCCCCGTTTAACCTGGATCACCGGGTCTTGCTGCTGGCCGCCGAAGATGCTGCCGTCCGGGGCCATTCGGCTGATGCGGTGTTGATGCTCCATCGTGCCTATGAGCAGGCCGCAGGTGGCGGAATTGCTTACCAAGCGCTGGCACAGCAACGGCTTGCCGGTCTGCTTGAGAGTCAGGGGATGCATCAGCTTTCAGGTGCCGCGTCATTGCGTGCATCCGAGCTGTTTCGCGCCTGGGGATCACCGTGGCTGGCCAGCGCCAATGTCGATACCAACGCATCGCTGATTGCTCGCAACCCCAGAACCACCGATTCGGGTGTGTCAGTAGCGTCCGGCGGGGACGCACTGATTTCTGCCCAATTTCAAAGCGCCGATCTGAACAGCCTGTTAAGCGCAGTGGCCTCCATCTCCCGCGAGATGGACGAAACCGTCCTGCTCGAACGCCTGATGCCTGCCCTGATGCAGGTGGCCGGCGCAGACCGCAGCCTGCTGCTGTTGATCGACGATACAGGCAAGACCTGGATTGAAGCCGAAGCCAATCTGGAGCAAACCCTCAACCAGCGCAAGCGGTTGGAGGACTTTCACAGCTTAAGCCGTAGCGTCGTGGATCGGGCGTTGCGCTCACCGGACTCCATCATCATTCACGATGCGTCCAACGACAAAATGCTGGAGAACGAGCCCTATGCGCGCGAGAACGCGGTGGCTGCAATCCTGT
>JANNFW010000583.1:0-2765 GCA_031380235.1 Rhodoferax sp.
GGCGAGTCCAATTATTCCCGCCCAGCCCCGGCGTCACGCCCATCCGCGCAAGCCCCGCGCGCTGCCGCACCCGCGAAGTCGGCCAGCGGGTTTGATGACATGGATGACGATATTCCGTTTTGACGGTTTCAATAGAGAACGACACTGACATGAGCGCTACAGCAACATTGCCCCCATTCCACCTCGCCTTCCCCGTGCATGACCTGGCCGCATCGCGCCAGTTCTATGGCGACTTGATGGGCTGCCCCGAGGGGCGCAGCTCTGATGAGTGGATTGACTTCAACTTCTTTGGTCACCAGATCGTTTGCCATTTGGTGCCCGGCAAAGCGGTGCATCGACCGACCAATGCGGTGGACGGCCACGACGTGCCGGTGCCTCATTTCGGCGCAGTGCTGCCGATTGCACAATGGCAGGCGCTGGCCGACAAGCTGACTGCTGCGGGCACGGATTTCATCATCAAGCCCTACATTCGCTTCAAGGGCGAGGTGGGGGAGCAGGCAACGATGTTTTTTCTCGACCCCAGCGGCAATGCGCTGGAATTCAAGTCGTTTGCAGATCTGAGCTCTCTGTTCGCGAAATAGAGCGCGAAGTGATCACGCCGCCGCCCAGGCAGATGTCTCCGCTATAGAGAACGGCAGACTGTCCGGGGGTCACGGCCCATTGCGGCTCTTCAAAATCAAGGCTGAAACTCTCTGCACGCGCGGCACCCAGCGTGCACGTTGAATCAACTTGGCGATAGCGGCATTTGGAGCCATAACGCCCCGAGGACGGCGTACTGCCCGCCACCCAGCTCAGATCTTCGGCCGAGAGCGAGTGCGATTGCAGCCACGCGTGGTCATGCCCCTGCACCACCCACAGCGTGTTGGTGTCGACATCTTTTCGCGCCACAAACCACGGCTGGTGTTCCCCCACGCCGCGCTGGCCACGCGCCTGCGCGGCTTTCAAATCGGCGCCCTTGGCCTTTACCCCGCCAATGCCAATGCCCTGGCGCTGGCCCAGCGTGTAAAAACTCAAGCCCACGTGCTCACCCAACACGCGGCCGTGTGCGTCTTTGATTGGGCCGGGCTCTTTGGCGATAAAGCGGTTTAAAAACTCTCGAAACGGCCGCTCGCCAATGAAGCAGATGCCGGTGGAGTCTTTCTTTTTCGCGTTAGGCAGGCCAATGTCAAGGGCGATTTGGCGCACGGCGGTTTTTTGCAGCTCGCCGACCGGGAACAGGGTTTTGCTCAATTGCGCCTGGTTCAGCCGGTGCAAAAAGTAACTTTGGTCTTTGCTGCCATCCAGGCCCTTCAGCAACTCATGTTTGCCCGTGGCATCGTTCAGCCGCACCCGTGCGTAATGCCCGGTGGCGATGTGCGAGGCACCCAGCCGCATGGCGTGATCCAGGAAGGATTTGAACTTGATCTCCGCGTTGCACAAGATATCGGGGTTGGGCGTTCGCCCCGCGCGGTACTCGTGAAGGAAGGCGGCGAAAACGCGGTCTTTGTACTCGGCGGCAAAGTTGACGTGCTCGATCTCGATGCCCAGCACATCGGCCACCGCAGCCGCGTCGACAAAATCGAGGTTGGAGGCGCAGTATTCAGTGTCTTCTTCATCGTCCCAATTCTTCATGAAGATGCCCACTACCTCGTGGCCCTGCTTTTTGAGCAGGTGAGCGGTGACGGCGGAATCTACCCCGCCGCTCAAGCCCACAACGATGCGCTGTTTGACAATCATGGTTGATTATCTCAGTCGATCCGCGTCTAATTATGCTATACTAATAGTAGCGTAATATGCGTGTTATCCGAGAGCTAGACCGGTATTTCGTTGGAAAAATTTGGATACCACTGAATTTTTGTGAATAAATTAACTTACAGGTTAATTTTATTGGTAGTTGGTTGCGTTTGTGGTGGATCAACTCAAATCACACCCTGCTCACGCAAGCCAGCAATCCGCTCAGCGCTGTAGCCCAACGTCGCCAAAATCGCATCGGTGTGCTGGCCCAGCGCAGGCACGGCATCCATGCGCGGCGGACTGTGTTGCCACGAGCCGGGGGGAAGCAGGGCGGGGATGGGGCCTGCGGGGGTGTCCACCTCGCGCCAGCGGTCGCGCGCTTTGAGCTGGCGGTGATCCCACACTTCAGTCATCGTGTTGACCTGAGCGTTGGCAATGCCTGCCGCCTCCAGCCGCTCGGCCAGCTCAACGGCTGTGAGCGTGCCGAAGGCTTCAACGATCACCGCAGACAAGGTCACGCGCTGCTCATTGCGCTTGGCATTGGTCACAAAGCGCTCGTCAGTGGCCAGTGCGGGTTGCAGCAAGACGCTGTCGCAAAAAACCTTCCATTCGCGCTCGTTTTGCAAGCCCAGCATGACCGTTTTGCCATCACCCGCTGGGAACGGGCCGTAGGGGTAAATGGTGGCGTGGCTGGCACCTGCGCGCGGCGGGGGGCTGGCCCCTTCAAACGCGTAGTAGAGCGGGTAGCCCATCCATTCGGTGAGCGATTCGAGCATCGACACATCGATGCACTGGCCTTGGCCAGTTTGCTGTTTGTGCATCAGCGCGGCCAGGATGTTGCTGTAGGCGTACATGCCTGCGGCGATGTCGGCGATGGAGTTGCCGGCCTTGGCGGGAGCGTCTGGTGTGCCAGTGACAGACACCAGGCCCGATTCGCTTTGAATCAGCAGGTCATACGCTTTTTTGTCGCGGTAGGGGCCGTCGCTGCCGTAGCCCGAGATGTCGCAGACGATGATGCCGGGCTTGAGCTTTGCCAGGGCTTCGTACGACAA
>JANNFW010000512.1:0-1830 GCA_031380235.1 Rhodoferax sp.
CTGGGCGTGGAAATCTTCCCCGGCTTTGCGGCGGCTGAAGTGCTGTACACCGACGACGGAAAAGTGAAAGGCGTTGCCACCGGCAACATGGGCGTGGGCAAAGACGGCGTGCCCGGCGAGAACTTCCAGTTGGGCATGGAATTGCTGGGCAAATACACCATCTTTGCCGAGGGCGCACGAGGCCATCTGGGCAAGCAGCTCATAGCCACATTCAAGCTGGACGAAGGCAAAGACCCGCAGAGCTGGGGCATTGGCGTCAAGGAACTCTGGGAAATCGATCCTGCCCGCCACACACCGGGCTTTGTCATGCACACCGCAGGCTGGCCCATGGAAAGCGACACCTATGGCGGTGCGTTTTTGTACCATCTGGAGGGCAACAAGGTTGCGCTGGGCTTTATCACTGGCCTGGGCTATGCCAACCCGTACCTGAGTCCGTTTGAAGAATTCCAGCGCTGGAAGACACACCCCAACATTCGCTATTACTTTGAGAACGACAAGGGCGAAGTCACCGCCAAGCGCCTGTCGTACGGCGCACGCGCCATCAATGCCAGTGGCCTGTCGTCACTGCCCAAAACCGTGTTCCCTGGTGGTGCGCTGGTGGGCTGCAATGCGGGCTACCTGAACGTGAGCCGCATCAAAGGCAGCCACGCCGCCATCAAGACCGGCATGCTGGCGGCAGAAGCCGCATTTGATGCCGTGGTGGCAGGCCGCCAGCATGACGAATTGACCGCCTACCCCGCAGCGTTTGAAAAGAGCTGGCTTTACACCGAACTCCACAAAGACCGCAATTTCAAGAACTGGTTCAAGCACGGGCTCACCGTTGCCACGTTGATGAACGGTTTTGAGCAACTCGTGCTGCGGGGCCGCATGCCATGGACCCTGCGCCGCACCAAGCCAGACCACGCCTACCTGAAGCCCGCAGCAGAGTGCAAGCCTATCGACTACCCCAAGCCCGATGGCAAACTCACGTTTGACCGCCTCTCCAGCGTCTTCATCAGCAACACCAACCACGAAGAGCAGCAGCCTGCGCATTTGACATTGAAAGACGCGTTAGTGCCTGTCAGCATCAACCTGGCCAAATATGCCGGCCCCGAGGCGCGTTATTGCCCGGCCGGGGTGTACGAGTTTGTGAAGAATGAAGACAACACTGACCGCCTGCAGATCAATGCGCAGAACTGCGTGCACTGCAAGACCTGCGACATCAAAGACCCGACGCAGAATATCGTGTGGGTGACGCCTGAAGGCGGTGGCGGGCCGAATTATGCGGGCATGTAGACCATTAAAATTGCCCCAAGCTTCTGTGAAATATACATAGCTAGCTATATATAAAATAGCAATTTATTTCAGACCAGTGTCTACGCCGTAACGGTGACAAAAGCAGAGTCCGTTTCAAGGCCTTCGCCTCGCGGCGCGATACCCGGCGCATCAAGAGCAGCCAAAACGTGCTTCAAAGCAGCCACGCCCATCGTTGCGCAAGCCTCTGACACAGATGTCGGAAAGGCCACCGCAGGCTCCGAATCCCAATCCCTGCGGTGCGCGCGCACCTCCATCAAACAGGCTCTCAATAATCCCATGCTGTGAATCCGATTGCGTTGAAGTGGACCTAGAACATGTCGGCTGACATGCGGTTCACCGTGCGGCCAGATGCCACCACCGAAGCGGCCAAAGCGCCTGCCCTGGGCAACATCGCCTCTGCATAAAACTGGGCGGTGGCCAACTTGGCACCGGCGGACTCAAAACCCAAGTGCAACACTACCGTTAATCATCAAAGGAGTGTTGCATGCAAGAAGGTACACAGGACGGATATGAGCACCTGAGGTTGGCAGAGCG
>JANNFW010000608.1:0-1595 GCA_031380235.1 Rhodoferax sp.
TGTCGCGTCGGCCTGATACCGCCAACGCCCTCCCCTCATCTCTCGAGCGCGATGCTGTATCGGCTCACTGGCGAAGATGTGATGCTTCCACCACAATCGTCAGAAAAAACCAAGCCACAATTCGCACATGCCCGAAAACATGCCCACAAACCACTCTTGGCTCAACACCGCCATCACCCGAATCGAGGCGGACTTCCAGCGCAGCGCGGACACGCACCTCATCGCCCTGCCCTTGACGCAATTCTCGGCAATGGGCATTGACGTGTACCTGAAGGACGAGTCCACCCACCCTAGCGGCAGTTTGAAGCATCGCTTGGCGCGCTCGCTGTTTTTGTATGCACTGTGCAATGGCTGGGTGAGCGAAGGCACGACGGTGATTGAGGCCAGCAGCGGTTCGACCGCGGTCAGCGAGGCGTACTTTGCCAAGCTGTTGGGCCTGCCGTTCATCGCCGTGATGCCGCGTAGCACGTCGCCAGAAAAGATCGCGCAAATCGCCTTCTATGGCGGGCGCTGCCATTTTGTAGACAGTGCCAGCGCGGTGTACGACGAGGCGCACAAACTCCAGCGCGAGACTGGCGGCCACTACATGGACCAGTTCACTTACGCCGAGCGTGCTACCGACTGGCGCGGCAATAACAACATCGCGCAAAGCCTGTTCGCACAAATGTCGCAAGAGCGATTCCCCATCCCGCGCTGGATCGTCGTAGGCGCAGGTACCGGCGGCACCAGCGCCACCATGGGCCGCTACGTGCGCTACCAGCGCCACGCCACGCAGGTCTGCGTGCCCGACCCCGAAGGCTCTGTCTTTGGCCAATATCACAACAGCGGCGATGCGACGTTGACTGGCCCTGGCTCGCGTATCGAAGGCATTGGCCGCCCGCGCGTGGAGGCGAGCTTCGTGCGCACCGTGATCGACCGCATGATGGTGGTGAGCAATGCTGAGTCGGTTGCTGCGATGCGTGCGCTGTCAACACTGCTGGGCCGCAAAGTCGGCCCGTCCACCGGCACCAACTTCATCGGCATGCTGCAACTGGCGCGGGAGATGCGCGCGCAACATCAAACTGGCTCCATCGTCTCGCTGCTGTGCGATGCGGGTGAGCGCTATTTGCCCACTTACCACGATACGAATTGGGTCAGCGCGAATTTTGGTGATTGTGCGGCGGCGGCGGCGCGGGTTGCGTCTTTGCTTGAATGCGGTTGAAGTACCTGATAATGTCCAAATGCATAGCTCTCTGGCACGCAAGATCCCTAATATCGCCAAACTGTGTGAGCGCTTTGGTGTCACTCAGTTGGAGCTGTTCGGCTCCGCTGCAAGTGACGAATTTGACAGCACGAAAAGCGATTTCGATTTCCTGGTTCAGCTTGATCCCACCGCACCAGGTTCTCGCGCGCGCCGCTGGACTGAGCTGGCAGAAGAACTCGAAAAACTGCTCGGAAGTCGGGTGGATTTAGTCAATCCGCAGTACATTCGCAACCCGTATTTTCGCGATTCTGTTGATAAGAGCCGCACCCTGATCTATGACCGAGCGCACACCCAAACTGCTGCTTGATGCGATTGAGGCCATCAGCTCGGCCCGGCAATTCACTTCAGGGAT
>JANNFW010000669.1:0-1821 GCA_031380235.1 Rhodoferax sp.
ATCAGGGCATCGATAGCTGGGTGTTTAATGCCGCCCACGTTGTTGCTGTCGGGTGTGTCTGCCGCCTTGCTGCCAAACAGATCGGCGTAGGCGGCCCCCGGGAAATGTGTACCGGGAAAACTGACGCCCGTCATCTCAAAATCGTAGACTTTGAGACGCTCGAAATACAAGGCCGCGTCCACCGTGCGGTACTTCAACTCAATGCCAAGTTTCTGCAAGGCGAGTTTCCATGAGGCTGTCGTGCCTTCCGAACTCGCTTCGCTGCTATCCAGCATCTCAACCGTCAACGCCTCGCCCTGGGCGTTTCGCAAAGCGCCACCCTGCAACTCCCAGCCCGCTTCTTTCAACAACGCCCTGGCCTTCAGCAGATTGCCGCGCAGCGAGTTAGCCCCATCCGTTCTCGGTGGCAGCGCCATGGTGCCAAAGGTCTCAGGCGGCAGTTGACTGCGAAAGGGCTCCATCAGCGCCACCTCTTGCGTCGAAGGCAGGCCATTCGCCTCGCAATCGGTGTTGCCAAAGATGCCTTTCACGCGCTTGTAGCTGCCTCGAAAGAGCTGTCGGTTCATCCACTCGTAATCCATCGCCAAATCAATGGCCATGCGCACGCGGCGGTCTTTGAATTTATCCAATCTATTGTTGAGGAAGTAACTGTAGAAACCGTCTGGCGTGCGGTGTTCAAACGGCGATTTGATCAGGTCACCCTTCTCGAACCGTGGACCGTTGAGCCTTCGCATCCAGTCACCCGCTGAGAAGAACAACATCAGGTCGAACTCTCCGGCTTTGAGGGCTTCCAACTGCGCGGTGTTGTCGCGGTAGATTTTGACGGTGATGCGGTCAAAGTTGTTAGACCCTTTGCTCACGGGCAGCTCGCGGGCCCAATGCGCGGGGTCGCGCACGTAGGTGATGTCTTTGCCAAAACGCACGGGCCCCACACGGTAAGCACCGCTGGTGATGGGCGGGTCTGTCACGACCTGGTCAAATTGTTTAGCCTTGCCGTTCTGCACGCCCCACTTGGCGCTGAAAATCGGCATGGCACCGACGATGAGGGGCATCTGACGATCTTGCCGCTTGAAGCGAAAGCGCACGGTGCGCTCGTTGATCACGTCGCAGCCCACAACGTCAGCCAGTGTCGAAGAAAAAGACGACAGCGCGTACTTGCCCGTCAAGGTTTCGAAGCTGTGCTTCACATCGACGGCCAACACCGTGTCACCATTATTGAAGCGGGCTTGGGCGTTCAGGCGAAAAGTGGCAGACAGGCCATCAGCCGCCACCTCGACGTCTTCAGCCAGCAGACCGTAGCCTACGCCCACTTCGTCCATAGAGCCGGCAAGCAGGCTCTCGAACATCAATTCAAGCAGAAACGTTGGCACCGTGCCCTTGATGGTGAACGGGTTGTATTTGTCAAAGGTGGAGATGCGCGAGCCCGCCACCAACCGCAGCTCGCCACCCTTGGGGGCCTGCGGGTTGACGTAGCCAAAGTGCGCAAAGCCCGCCGGGTATTTAAAGATGCCCCACACCGAGTAGGCGGGCGCGGCCCAGGCGGTTGAACCTATGGCGAACAGCAGAAGAATCAAAAAACGGCGCATGCGACAATTCTGCACCAAGCGCTACATTTCTAAATACAGGAGCATTCATGGGCTTTCTCGCTGGCAAAAAACTCTTGATCACCGGCGTGCTGAGCAACCGCTCCATCGCCTACGGCATCGCCAAATCCTGCCACGCGCAAGGGGCCGAGTTGGCCTTCAGCTATGTCGGCGAGCGGTTTAAAGAGCGCATCACCGAGTTTGCCGCTGACTTTGACTCCAAGTTGATTTTTGACTG
>JANNFW010000672.1:0-11931 GCA_031380235.1 Rhodoferax sp.
AGCGTGCACGGGCCAATGCGCTGGATGCAAGGTTGCAGGCGGTTGAAGAGGTGGTGATCATCCAGGAGCGTGGGCACACGGAGCGTTTGCCACTTTCGGAGGTGATGTACTTCAAGGCCGAGCTCAAATACATTACCGTGCGCACGGCCAAGCGCAGCTACATTCTGGATGGCTCCATCAACGAGCTGGAGGAAAAATACAGGGTACAGTTCATGCGCATTCACCGCAATGCCATCATCGCCCGCCGCGCGGTGCGGGCGTTGGTAAAGCATGTTGACCCGCACGAGGGCGAGGGCTGGGCGGTGCGCCTGGCCGACGTGCCGGAGCTGCTGTTTGTCTCACGCAGGCAAGTGGGGGCTGTGCGTGAGGCTTTGGGAGGATGACCTGTCATGACTGAGAAAATTACCGCTGAACTTTCTGTGATTGACGCAGACCCAGGCACCATCACGGCATCTCCTGAACAGCCCGCGACGGCGTTATCGGATACGCCGATCAACATCCGCAGCCTTTCGCTGATCGTTTTGGCGGGGCTGGGTTGCGTTTTCGTCCTGCATTGGGCCAAGGCGATTTTCATACCGGTGATGCTCAGCCTGCTGTTCAGCTACGCGCTGTCGCCCGTGGTGAACTGGCTGGAGATCAAAAAAATTCCGCGCTGGCTGAGCGCTGCTGTGCTGCTTCTTTTGATATTGGGCTCTGTGGGCGCGACAGCCTATGCGTTGAGCGACGAAGCCGCCAAACTGGTCGAGGCGCTGCCAGCGGCGGCCAGCAAATTCGCTCAGAACATGAAAGCAGCCAGCGGAAAAACACCCAGTACGCTTGAAACCGTGCAGAAAGCGGCGACGCAAATTGAACAGGCCACTCAGGATACGAATGCAGTTGCTTCCACAACCCGCGGTGTCATGCGTGTCGTGGTGGATGCGCCGAGGCTCAATATCCGGGATTACCTGTGGACCGGCACTTTAGGCTTGATCGCCCTGTTGGGGCAAGCCACTGCCGTCATTTTTCTGACCTACTTCTTGATGCTCTCAGGCGACACTTTCCGGCGAAAACTGATCAAGCTGGCGGGGCCGCGCCTGAGCAGCAAAAAAGTCACGCTGCAGGCTCTGCATGAAATCACCGACCAGATTCGCCGCTACCTGCAAATGCAGTTTCTCACCAGCATACTGGTGGGCGTGTTGACCGGGCTGGCGTTGTGGTTCATTGGACTGGAGAACGCGGCGGCCTGGGGGGTCCTGGCGGGCATTTTGAATTTAGTGCCATACCTGGGGTCGCTGGCCATGACGGGTGCGTCGGCGCTGGTCGGCTTCCTGCAGTTCGGAAGCGTGAGCATGGCCTTGATGGTGGGCGGTGCCTCATTGGTTATTCACGCAGTGGTGGGTAACCTTCTCACACCGTGGCTGACCAGCAAAACCAGCCAGCTCAGCCCGGTGGCGGTATTTGTGGGCTTGTTGGCCTGGGGTTGGCTGTGGGGGGTGTGGGGGCTACTGCTCGGCGTGCCGATTTTGATGATGGTCAAAGCGGTTTGCGATCGGGTGGAAGACCTTAAACCCATCGGCGAGTTTCTGGGTTCTTGAATTCAACTGCGCGGGCTTTCATCCCGTGTTTCGCAAACCCGCCGCAATGCCGTTGATCGAGATGTGAATGCCGCGCTGCGCCCGCTCATCAGTCAGGCCAGCACGGTAGCGGCGCACCAACTCCACTTGCAGATGATGCAGCGGGTCAATGTAGGGAAAGCGATGGCGAATCGAGCGTTGCAGCGCTGAATTGTTTGAGAGGCGCTGCTTATCGCCCGTGATGAGCGTAAGCGCCTTGGCGGTAAGGTGCCACTCCGCTTCAATCGCGCCAAAAATGTCTTTGCGCAAACGTGTGTCCGTCACCAACTCCGAGTAGCGTGAAGCCAGCGCTAGGTCGCTCTTGGCCATCACCATGTCCATGTTGGACAGCAGGGTTTTAAAAAATGGCCAGTAGCGGTACATTTTTTGCAGCAGCGCAGAATTGCTGCGAGCGCCACCAGCCTCGTGAATAAAGGCGTTGACCGCCGTACCGAAGCCGTACCAGCCAGGCAGCGTCAGGCGGCATTGCCCCCAACTGAAACCCCATGGGATGGCCCGCAGGTCTTCAATCTTTTGCGATGCCTTGCGTGACGCAGGTCGGGAGCCAATATTGAGTTCGGCAATTTCACGAATCGGGGTGGAGTCGAAGAAGTATTGCGTGAAGCCCGGTGTTTCGTACACTAGCGCGCGATAGGCTGCCATGCTCAAAGAAGACAGCGCTTCTGCCGCCGTTAAATAGTCTTTGGTGGCCGGCTTCGCGGCGGGTAGCAGCGTGGCTTCCAGCGTGGCGGCGACCAGGGTTTCAAGATTGCGCCGACCAATTTCGGGGTTGGCATATTTCGACCCAATCACCTCGCCTTGCTCAGTCAGGCGAATTTGGCCGCGCACGGTGCCGGGTGGCTGCGCAAGAATGGCTTGATAGCTGGGGCCACCGCCCCTTCCAACCGTTCCTCCCCGGCCATGAAACATCCTTAATTTGATCGCATTCCCCATCTCATCAAACAATGCGACCAGTGCAATCTCGGCACGGTACAGCTCCCAGTTGCTGGTGAAGATGCCGCCGTCTTTATTGCTGTCGGAGTAGCCCAGCATGATGTCCTGCTCGGCACCGCTGCGTTTGATGAGCGCAGCCACACCAGGCACCGCGTAAAACTCGCGCATGATCGGTGCGGCGTTGCGCAGGTCTTCAATGGTCTCGAACAGCGGAACCACGATCAGATCATTGGTCGCGGCACTGTCCAGTGTGCCATTTAGCAAGCCTGTTTCCTTTTGCAGCAGCAGCACTTCCAGCATGTCGCTCACGGTTTCCGTGTGGCTGATGATGTAGTGGCGGATGCTGTTGCGCCCAAAACGCTGCAACATCTGCTTCGCGGCTTCAAACACATCGATTTCGCTTTGTGCAAGCGGCGAGTAGTTGGCACCCAGCACGCGCAAGGGGCGCGCATCGTTGAGCAGGCGCAACAGCACGGTGCGCTTGGCCGTCTCATCAAGCTGGGCATAGGCGGGCTCTATGCGGGCAATTTGCAGCAGCTCGGCGATGACCTCTTCGTGCTTGTCCGAGCTTTGCCGCAAGTCGACCGTGGCAAGATGAAAGCCAAAAACCTCCACCGCGCGAATCAGTGGATGCAGGCGCTGTGCCGCCATCGCAGCGCCATGATGGCTGAGCAACGACGCCTCAATCACTCGCAAATCGGCACCAAAATCTTCCGCCTGCGCATACGGGTTTTGTGGTGCCACGGCATGGCGTGCTGCATCGCCGCCCGTCAAAGATTTAAGCGTCGCGGCCAGACGCGCGTACACGCCCGTGAGGGCTCGGCGGTACGGCTCGTCTTGCCGGTGCGCGTTGGTGTCGGGCGATGCGTTGGCGAGTGCCTGCATCTCAGGCGAGCAGTTCACCAGCATGGCCGATATCGACAACTCCGCGCCCAGAAAATGCACCTCCGTCAAATAATGACGCAGCGCCACTTCGGACTGGCGCAACAGCGCGTACCGCAAGGTTTGCGCCGTCACGTTCGGGTTGCCATCGCGATCCCCGCCAATCCACTGGCCCATGCGCAAAAAGCTGTATACCGGGTGCTGGCCCAAATGCTCCTCCAGCTCGGCATACAGCTTGGGGATCTCACGCAGGAAGGTGGACTCGTAGTAGCTCAGCGCGTTCTCAATCTCGTCGGCGACCGTGAGTTTGGTGAATCTCAGCAGCCGGGTTTGCCACAATTGCATCACGCGTGCGCGGATTTGCGCCTCATTGGTCGCAAGCTCTTTGGGGCTCAACGCATCTTTGGTGGACGCGCTGGCCAGCTTTCTCTCGCGGATGGCATCGCGCGCGGTGAGCAGTTGAGCGATGTCCCGCTCAGCATCCAAAATGCTTTTGCGCTGCACTTCGGTCGGGTGCGCGGTCAACACGGGTGATACATAGCTTTGCGCCAGCATGCTGGAAATGGCTTTGGGCGCAATGCCAGCCCAGCGGCAGCGCGCCACCGCCACTTCAATACTGCCTTCCTGGGTGTCGCCGGCGCGCTCATGCACCGCGCGGCGGCGGATGTGATGCCGGTCTTCGGCCAAGTTGGCCAGGTGGCTGAAGTAGGTGAAGGCCCGTATCACGCTGACCGACCGCTCCCCACTGAGCGCCTTGAGCAGCTTTTTGAGCGCCTTGTCAGCCTCGGTATCCGCATCACGCCGAAAAGCGACTGATAGTTTGCGGATCGCTTCAATTTGATCGTAAGCATCCTGCCCCTCCTGTTCGCGAATCACGTCGCCCAGAATCCGCCCCAAGAGGCGAATGTCTTCGACCAAGGGGCGTTCGTTGGCTTTCATTTTCGCCAGCGGGCGTGGCTCTTTGGCAGGGGAGGAGGGCGGCTTGTTCATGGGAGTCCATGCTAGCATCCGAAAGAGTTTTGAATCTTTGTTGAATTACCAATCGGTTACGAATGTGAGCAGACTGTGAGCCACTCCCAAAACACCCCGGCAGCCGTGCTGGTCATCGCCACACGAGAGAGTCGGCTTGCGCTGTGGCAGGCCGAGCACGTCAAATCACTGCTCGCTGAACGCGGGCATGGGGTGACGCTCTTGGGCATGACCACGCGGGGTGATCAAATTCTGGATCGCTCTTTGAGCAAGGTGGGTGGCAAGGGGCTGTTTGTCAAAGAGCTTGAAGTTGCGCTGGATGAAGGGCATGCCGACTTGGCGGTACATTCGCTCAAAGATGTGCCGATGGATTTGCCCGACGGCTTCTCGCTGGCCTGCGTGTTGGAGCGTGAGGATCCGCGCGATGCGTTTGTGTCGAACCAGTATGCGTCACTGGCCGAACTTCCGCGCGGCGCGGTGATGGGCACATCCAGCCTGCGGCGCATGGTGCTGCTGCGCGCGCTTCGGCCCGACCTCAAGATTGAACCACTGCGGGGCAACCTCGACACCCGCCTGCGCAAGCTCGATGACGGCCATTACTCCGCGATCGTGCTGGCCGCTGCGGGCCTCAAGCGCCTGGGCCTGGCCAACCGCATTGCCGCCGTGTTTGAACCCGGTGAGATGCTGCCCGCAGCAGGCCAAGGTGCGCTGGGAATCGAGATCAGAACCGAGCGCGCTGACTTGATAGCGGCACTCGCGCCGCTAGCGCATCAGCCCTCGTGGTTGGCGGTGACGGCTGAGCGTGCTGTCAGCCGGGCCATGGGCGGCAGTTGCTCAATGCCGCTGGCGGCGCATGCCACCTGGGCAAGTGCTACGGACAAGCAGGGCGTGCTGGAAATCAGGGCCGCCTGGGGTGAAGTGGATGCCACGCTTCAAACGGCGCTGCCGACACCGCTGGTGCACGCCACGCTGTCGGCCCACGTCACCAACTTGGCCCAAGCCAGCCAGTTGGGCGAGCAAGTTGCTGCGCTGTTGATCCAGGGCGGTGCCAAGACCTTGCGTGATTCCAGCGGACGCGCCTGAATGCGCGTGCTGGTGACCCGCCCCAGCCGCGAGGCGCAAAGCTGGTTGCAGGCCCTGAAGACCGCCGGACATGATGCCGTCGCACTGCCGCTGATTGAGATTGCGCCCGTCGCCGATGGGCAGCCCTTGACCCGCGCGTGGCAGCAGATCAGCCGCTATCAGGCGGTCATGTTTGTAAGCGCCAATGCGGTGGACTTTTTTTTTGCGGCCAAACCGCCGTCCGGTCCTTCGATTTTCTCTGAAGGCGATCCATCCATCCGAGCCTGGGCAACCGGCCCGGGCACCGCAGGGGCGCTGGCGCGCCGCGGAGCGAGCGCAGCCTGCGTCGATACGCCAAATTCTGATTCGTCGCAGTTTGACTCTGAGTCGCTGTGGGCTCAAGTCCACGGACAAGTTGGTGCTGGCAGCCAGTTTTTGATTGTTCGCGGTGATGACGCAAATTCGCCAGTGGCAGGCAGTGGCCGCGATTGGCTGGCACAACAAATTGACGCGGCAGGGGGTTTGGCCGATTTCGTCGTTGCGTACCAGCGGCAGGTTCCAGCTTTTACACCGGTACAGCAAGACATCGTGCGTGCCGCATCAAAGGACGGCAGTGTTTGGCTGTTCAGCAGCAGCCAGGCAGTGGCCAATCTGGCGAGTAGTTTCCCCGCGTTGTCTTGGGCACAGGGACGCGCGATAGCGACCCATCCACGGATCGCGCAGACCGCCCGAAGGCACGGTTTTGGTGTTGTTTGCGAGTCACGGCCAACCCTGGATGATGTCGTCGCGTCGATAGAATCGTGGGCATGACCACTGTCTCGGATTCGACTGAAAACCCTGTTTCACCGGGTTCGGCGATGCAGCCCGTCTGGGTGAAATGGGCGGCTGTGGTGGGTGCCGTGGTTTCTCTGGCCGCATTGACTTGGGCGGTGCTGGTGGGGCAAAAATTATCCAATGTGCAGGAGCAGCTCGCGCGCCAATCGGCTCAAGCCGGTGCCCAGTCCATCGAAGCCAAAACCATCGCACGCGAGGCGATGGAGCTGGCGCGGGAGACCGCTGCAAAACTGATCGTGTCGGAGTCCCGTCTGAATGAAGTGGCTTTGCAGCGCAGCCAGCTTGAGAATTTGATGACGAGCCTGTCGCGCACCCGCGATGACAATTTGGTCGTGGACATCGAATCAGCCTTGCGCCTGGCGCAGCAGCAGGCGCAATTGACGGGGAGTGTCGAGCCGTTGTTGGCGGCACTTAATTCGGCCGAGCTGCGCGTAGGCCGCGCCGCGCAACCGCGGCTCACTGCGCTGCAAAGGGCGATCGTGCGTGATGCCAACCGGATTAAGGCAACGGCGCTGAGCGACACGCCGGCGCTGCTGGTCAAAATGGACGAGTTGGTGCGCCTGGCCGATGAACTCGTGTTGGCCAACGCCGTTGGAAAACCCGCGCAAGGGGCAGCCGGAAGTGCCAGCCCTGCGCCGACTCCGAAATCCGCCGCCTTGTCTTGGTGGCAGCAGGGCCTGCAAACCATCCTCGACGAGGCGCGCGGGTTGTTGCGGGTGAGCCGCATCGAGCAGGCGGACAGTGCGCTGCTGTCACCCGAGCAGTCGTTCTTCGTGCGGGAAAACTTCAAGCTCAAGTTGCTCAATGCCCGGCTGGGCTTGCTGGCGCGGCAGCTGGATTCATCACGCGCGGATTTGAGAGCTGCGTCAAGTTCGCTTGGCAAATACTTTGACCAAACCTCGCGCAAGACGCAAAGCGCGCAGACACTGCTGCTCCAAGTGCAGGTTGAAATGCGTGCGCTGGAGCTGCCGCGTCTGGATGACACGCTGGCCGCACTGGCCACAGCGGCTGCCGGGCGCTGAGCCCCGCAGCCCGAGTAAAGCCAAATGCGGATCGCCCTGACACTGCTTGCGCTGTTTGCCATTGCTGTGGCGGCAGCGCTGCTGGCGGGCAATAACCAGGGCACCATCACGCTGTTTTGGCCGCCTTATCGCGTGGACTTATCGCTGAATCTGGTGCTGGCGCTGACCTTAGGTGTGTTCTTGATTCTGCACTTGGCGCTGCGTGCCTTGAGCCTGCTATTTGGCATGCCCAGGGAGGCGCGGCGCTGGCGCATCCAGCATCGTGAGCGGGCGATGTTTGTGGCGATGCTCGATTCTCTGGCGCATCTGGTCGCGGGGCGCTTCATACGGGCGCGCAAGTCGGCCGAAATGGTGCTGCTGCAGGAGGGGGTTCTGCACCGGGGCGGTGAGAAGCCGATTTACGGAGACCGTCTGCGCAGCATGGCGCACTTGCTGGCGGCAGAAAGCGCGCATTCCCTGCAAAACCGCGAGGACCGCGAAGCCCACTTTCGCCAGGCTTTGAGCCAGTCCAGCAAGCGTGATGCCCAAGAAACGCGCGAGGGGGTTCAACTGCGCGCGGCCCGCTGGGCCTTGGACGACCGTGATGCAGGAGGCAGCCTGCGTTGGCTTGAAGAGCTGCCACATGGCGCATCACGCCGCACCGTGGCCATGCGCCTGCGCCTCAAGGCTGCCCGCCTGGGTGGGCAAACGACGACAGCGTTGGAGACTGCACGCTTGCTGGCCAAGCACCGCGCCTTTTCCGTCGCCGCTGGCCAGAGCATCGTGCGCGGACTGGTGTTGGAGCTGATCAACGCCACGCACGACGCCGCTCAACTGGAGAAGGTCTGGGCAACACTTGATGCGGTCGAGCGCACCAATCCGGACGTCGCAATCATTGCGGCCAGGCGGTTGTTGAGTCTGCAGGGGGAGGTAGCGCTCTCGCGGGCGTGGTTGCTCCCGGTGTGGGATCAGATGCTGCAAGGCGTGGCTGCAGCAGTTACAACCTCAGATCAGTCACCCAAGCAGCTCGCCACGCCGACGCTGACCCAGGACCAACGGGTGGGCTTGGTTGAAGCGCTCGAACAGGGCTTTGCCCAGGGTACCGACGCGCCCGATGCCGATTGGCTGACGCGCATCGAAGGTGCCCAACTGCGCTATCCCGGTGACCCGATGTTGCAGTATCTGGCAGGCATGACCTGCATGCATTTAAAGCTGTGGGGCAAGGCGCAGCAGTTGCTCACGCAGTCATTGCCCCAATTGCGCAGTGCCAAGTTGGCCCGCAGTGCCTGGTTGACTTTGGCCGCACTGGCCGAGCAGCGCGATGATGCATCAGCGGCTACCCAGGCCCTCAAAAAAGCGTTGGGTAGCGTGTAATCCACGTCGCAACTTATCCGCAGGATTTACTCCGGCTGAGTTTCTTCAAACGGCAGTTGCAACGAGCGCAGATCGCGCTTGGTCTCGACCAACACCAGCGGGCCGGTGTCGATGGGCGCCACTGCGGCGCGCGCGCGCGGTACGTGGATAGGCTTGGCCTCCGCCGCAATCGCGGCTTGAACCTGCGCCACTTTGGCCGAATCTGAGTTCACCCACGACAGGCCAGAGCCCTGAGCCACCTGGTTCAGCGCATCCATGGGCAACGTGAAGCTTTGCACCTTGGGCAAGCCTGTTGCGCCGACCGCGGCAATCGATGCTGGCGCAACGGCTTGCACATGTGGTGGTATGCGGGTGGGTGCTGCCACGGCGACTACAGGTGCTGTCACAGCCACTGCCGGCACGGGCGTCGCTGCGGGCGTTTCGGCAACTGCCGCCGGTACCAGAGGCGATGGCGCGGTCGTTGCCGTGTCGGAGAAATACGAGCGCATGGCTGGGCGCTCTTCGTGGCGTACCGACGCGGCTTTTTCAAACGAACTCTCACCCCCGAGCGAGGCTCCCACTGACGCGTTGGAATTAAAGCCTTCCAGCGCCTGCTGAGCGTCTTTTGGAGCCGATTCTGGGCGATCACCTCGGTCAGCACGCGGGCCACGTTCACGCCCATAGCGGTCGCGAGATCGCTTTTCGCGCGGCTGGCCGCCGTCCGTGTTGTTGTTTGCGTTGCCGTCTTGAGGCATTGCGGGTGAGTCTTCCCGATCTGCGTCGCCGCGATTGACGGCAGCATTCAAAGCCCCTTCCTGGGTGCCTTCTGGTGTGGTGTTACCTTCTTGGCCGTCTGCGCGACGAGGGCGGCGCTCACCGCGTGGCTCACGCGGTTCCCGACTACCTTCGCGTGGTTCACGCGGTTCACGAGGCTCACGCACTTCTCGTGGTGCCGCCTGATCAGCGTTCATCGAGCCGTCTGCACTGCGCTCAGGCGTTGGGCGGTCGCCACGCTCACTGTTGCGGCCACGGCCACCCCGTTCGCCGCCACGGCCAGCGCCGCGCTCGCGAGTGGCTTCTTGGCCATTGCCATTTTGCGAGATATCAGGGCTTGATGCGCCATTCGGTGCCGAATTGGCGGCGATCGGCAAGGCTCTGCCGTCCGCATCCAATCGCTCGCGCGTCTGGCCTTGGACGGGACGGTCGCTGCGAGGCGGGCGCTCACCGCGCTCAGATTTGCCACCTCGGCCACCCCGGTTGCCACGGCCTTCACTGCGTCCGTCACCTCGACCCTCAGGGCGTGGCTCGCGTCCACCGTCACGTCCGCCACCACCATCTCGGCGGACGGCATCTCTGGGTTTCTGGTCTCCCGATTTGTCGTTGGCAGAGGCGACAGGCGCTGGCGCAGACTCAACGACAGGCGCAGGTGCGCCACCAAACAGGCCTTTGATCCAGCCGAAGAAGCCAGTTTCAGCCGGTGCAACGATGACTGGTGCAGGTGCGGGCTTGGGCACAGCTGCGGGCGCGGGCACGGGCACGGGTGTGTGGGCATGTGCCTTCACCGGATCAGGCCTTGGCGCCGCCATGGGTGCCGGCGCATCCGGAAGTACGCCCTTGATGATCGGTGTCTGCTTGTTGGTCGGCTCTTGCGAGCGACGCGTGACGCCGGTTGGGTCTTCCATCTCGTCAGCCAACTTGTAGCTGGCTTCGATGTTGTCCAGACGCGGGTCGTCGTGCTTCAACCGCTCCAGCTTGTAGTTCGGTGTCTCCAGCGTTTTGTTGGGCACCAGCAGCACGTTGATGCGCTGCTTCATTTCGATTTTGGCGATTTCGGAGCGCTTCTCATTCAGCAAAAATGAAGCGACATCCACCGGCACCTGGCACAGCACCGACGCCGTGCTGTCTTTCAAAGACTCTTCCTGAATGATCCGAAGAATCTGCAACGCGCTGGATTCCGTGTCGCGAATATGGCCCGAGCCCCCGCAACGCGGGCAGGGGATCGATGCACCTTCGCTTAGCGCCGGGCGCAGCCGCTGGCGGCTCATCTCCATCAGACCAAATTTGCTGATGGTGCCGAATTGCACGCGCGCGCGGTCTTGCCGCAGCGCATCGCGCAGGCGGTTTTCCACATCGCGGCGGTTGCGGCTTTCTTCCATGTCGATAAAGTCGATCACGATCAGGCCGCCCAAGTCGCGCAGGCGCATCTGGCGCGCCACTTCTTCGGCGGCTTCCAGGTTGGTGCGGGTGGCGGTTTCTTCGATGTCGCCACCGCGAATCGAGCGGGCCGAGTTCACGTCCACGCTGACCAGCGCTTCGGTGTGGTCAATCACAATTGCGCCACCGCTGGGCAACGTCACCGTGCGGGCGTAGGCGGATTCAATCTGGTGTTCAATCTGAAAACGGCTGAACAGTGGCGCGTCGTCGCGATAGCGCTTCACGCGGGCGGCATGCTCGGGCATGACGTGGGCCATGAACTGCTGCGCCTGGTCGTACACGTCGTCGGTGTCGATCAGGATGTCGCCAATGTCGTGGTTGAAGTAATCGCGGATCGCGCGAATCACCAGGGATGACTCCTGATAGATCAGGTACGCGCCTTTGCCGCCTTTAGCAGCGCCGTCGATGGCCGTCCAAAGCTTCAATAAGTAATTCAAGTCCCACTGCAATTCAGGTGCGGTGCGGCCAATGCCAGCCGTACGCGCGATGATGCTCATGCCGTTGGGATACTCAAGCTGGTCCAGCGCTTCTTTCAAGTCTGCCCGGTCTTCGCCTTCAATCCGACGGCTGACACCGCCACCGCGCGGGTTGTTGGGCATCAGCACGACATAGCGGCCCGCCAGCGACACAAACGTGGTCAGCGCCGCGCCTTTGTTGCCGCGCTCCTCTTTTTCGACCTGAACCAGCATTTCCTGGCCTTCGCGAATCGCGTCTTGAATGCGTGCCTGGCTCACCGACACGCCTTGCGCAAAATACTGTTTGGAGATCTCTTTGAATGGCAGAAAGCCGTGGCGGTCTTCGCCGTAGTCCACAAAGCAGGCTTCGAGCGACGGCTCAACCCGCGTAACGACGGCCTTGTAAATATTGCCCTTGCGCTGCTCGCGCCCTTCAATTTCAATCTCGTAGTCGAGCAGTTTTTGCCCGTCAACAATCGCCAGGCGGCGCTCTTCTGCCTGCGTGGCGTTAATCAGCATCCGTTTCATGGTTGCATCTCCTTCTTCAGTTCAACATGCCCACGTCGTTGGACGGGGCGATTTGGCTCTACGAGCTAAAGATGTCGGAACTGACGC
>JANNFW010000684.1:0-2554 GCA_031380235.1 Rhodoferax sp.
TCAAGCCAGAGTCCAATCCTTCATCGACATTCTTCTGAACGGCTACGGCATGACGGCGGCGTTCAAGGGTGTGATGGCGATCCTCAACAATGACCCCGGCTGGCGACACGTGCGTGCGCCGCTGGTGGCGTTGACGGATGCGCAAATGACGCGCTTGGCCATTCAGATGGCGGGTTTCGCGCTGGACCGAACACGAGATTGAGCGCGAGATTGAGCCCGCCGCTTCTCATCACTATTGAGGATGAAAACGATTTACAGACCCCTACATCCCGCGTATATTGGTTACAAGCTGGCCTGAGTTCGTATCTTCCAGCCAATAAACCAGGGAGCGAACGCGATGAATGCAGTCGACCAGGATGTGATGACTCTGTCTGAGCCACCATCTGTCAAACCACCCCTCAAACCGCTGCCTCAGAGCGACGCTTCGCCTGCACCTGCCGCCGCACTGTCGCTTCCACCGCTGTCCTTTGCGGCTGCCATGGCCACGCTGTTGGCGGCCTGCGGTGGCGGTGAAAGTGTAAGTAGTCCAGTCAGTGACAGTGCCGCAGCCCGGCTAAGTTCCGAGGCCGCTCGGGCACCTTACAAGCCGCTTCTGGGCGGTGATTCGCCACAATCGAAACCACAGGCCAGGTCGCAAGCCCCAGCGCGCCTGCCCACACCGGATGAACTGATGAACTGGGCCGAGAAGAGATTCCCCGTCTTCTTCCCTGGCCCCGAGACCACGCGCAACACGGGCGACATCGTCTTTCGGTATTACGCGGCCAATGGCAACTTCTTTGCCATTCTGGGCCAGGGTGTCTATGTTCTTGGGCCCATCACCGAGAACCGCGTCGTCAACGTTGGCACGCTGGCAGATTTTGCCGAACCAGTTGCCGCCGAGCTGGCGGGTGTCAAGGTCAACAGCGATGCCGAAGCGGCGCGCTTTTTGCTGCAAGCGCAGTTCTCCGCGTCTGAGTCTGAAATTGCCGAGGTGCGCCAGAAGGGCTTTGCGACTTGGCTGGACGAACAGCATGCCCGGCCTGTCGCGCAGTTGGCCTGGGACTGGATGGTGTCGACCGGCTACACCGCCATCGACATCCACGAGTATTTCTTCCAAATGTACCCTGGCGACAGCATGGCCTGGTACCAATTGATGGGTGCACCGGATGCGGTGCGGCAGCGCGCGGCCCTGGCGCTGTCTAACTTCTTCGTTGTCTCGCTGAGTGGCGTGACCGACAACATGAACTGGGCATCGCCCGGAATGGCGAATCACTGGGACATCTTGCAACGCCACGCGTTTGGTAACTACCGTACCCTGCTCGAAGAGATGACCCTCAGTCCAACGATGGGGGCTTATCTCAACACGCGCGGCAATAGGAAGGAAGATCCTGCCCGTGGGCGCCTGCCGGATGAAAATTATGCGCGTGAGGTGATGCAACTGTTCTCCATCGGCCTGAACCAGCTCAACCTGGATGGCTCGGTCAAACTTGACGCGGCAGGCGCACCGCTGGACGGCTACACCCAGTCTGACGTGAGCAACCTGGCCCGCGTGTTCACCGGGTACGATGCCAATAAGAGTTTCCCAAAGGGTGTCATGATCACGCCGCCGTTCAATTTAATTGACAACGTAGAGTCAGCGCGTGCCCCGATGGAGCTGGATGAGCGCCAGCATTCCACGCTGGAAAAGAAGTTTTTGGGTACCACGATCCCCGCCAACACCTTAGGCGCGGAGTCGCTGCGGCGGGCGCTGGACACGCTGTTCAACCATCCCAATGTCGGGCCATTTCTGGGCCGGCAGATGATTCAACGCCTGGTGACCAGCAACCCCAGCCCCGCGTATGTGTCGCGCGTGGCGCGTGCCTTCAACGCCAACCGCTCGGGGGTTCGCGGCGATTTGGGCCACATGTTTCGCACCATCCTGATGGATGACGAAGCCCGCAACTTGGCTGCGCTCACTTCAACCACATCCGGCAAACTGCGCGAACCGGTCTTGCGCATCGCGCAGTGGGCGCGCAGCTTCAAGCTCAAACCGATTGCCGGTTTCTGGAAAATCCCGACAGGCCTGACACCCTGGGATTCGACTCTATCGCTTTCGCAAAGCCCGTTGCAGGCCCCTTCGGTGTTCAACTTTTTCCGCCCTGGCTACGTTCCTCCGTCCACAGCGCTGGCTGCCAGCAAAGCCACCGCGCCCGAATTTCAGATCGTCAACGAGAGCACGGTCAACACTTACATCACCCACTTGCAAAATATCGTACAGCGGGGCTTCCATAACAACGCGCCGTCGGTGCCCTACACCGTTGACGGCAGCATCGCACCCACCTACGTGCCGACCGTGGTGCCGGATTATTCGATTGAGATTGCGATGGCGCATGACACACCCGCCTTGGTTGCGCGACTTAACCTGCTGCTGTGCGCGGGGCAACTGTCGCCCGCCACGCTGACCTTCATCACCAATGCGCTGGCTATTGACCGGGTAGGGGTGGACGGCAATGCCAACTTCAAGCAAAACCACGTGGCCCGCGCGATCCTATTTGTGATGTGCTCGACCGAGTACCTCGTGCAAAAATAATCTGGG